>JASBVW010000280.1 GCA_029961005.1 Bacillota bacterium | reverse complement strand
CCGCCACTCCGGCGGCTCCAGCCGTCCCGGCTCCAGCGGCTGGCCCCCAGCCGGGGAGCGGTGCAGCCGGCCTCGTCCCGGCTGCAGCTCCGGTACAGGTCTCCGTGAAGGTCAGCGAGCCGTGTTGGGTCAGCGTGAGCGCAGACGGGCGCCTCGTCTACGAAGGCACGTTGGGTGCAGGAGGAGCGAGCTCCTGGCAGGCCAACCGCGAATTATCCCTTAAACTTGGACGGCCCGGAGGCGCAGAGATCCTGTTCAACGGGCGCCCGATCGGACCGGTGGGTAAAGAGGTGGTGACCCTGCTCTTCACCCCTCAAGAGTGGAAGATCGTCAGCCCCCGCGCTGCGGCAGAACCCGTCTCTTGGCGCGAGGAGTAGAAGGAGGAGCTTGGATGGCAGACATGAATGACCTCGTCTCGCTGTGCAAACGGCGAGCCATCATCTTTCCCAGCAGTGAGATCTACGGCGGCATCAACAGCTGTTGGGATTACGGACCGCTGGGGGCAGAGCTGAAGAGAAACATTAAGGAAGCCTGGTGGCAGACCATAGTCCAGCGGCGGGATGACGTGGTGGGAGTGGACACCAGCATCATCATGCATCCGGAGGTCTGGCGGGCCAGCGGCCATGTGGAGAACTTCACCGATCCCCTGGTGGACTGCAAGTCCTGTAAGCAGCGCTTCCGAGCCGATCATCTCTCAACCGAGCGCTGCCCGGAGTGCGGGGGGGAGCTCACTCCCCCCCGGCAGTTTAATTTAATGTTCAAGACCTACATCGGTCCGGTGGAGGAGAAGGCGGCGGAGGTTTACCTGCGGCCGGAGACGGCCCAGGGGATCTTTGTGGACTTCAAGATCGTTCAGGCTGCCTCGCGCCTGCGGGTTCCCTTCGGCATCGCTCAGATCGGCAAGAGCTTCCGCAACGAGGTCTCGCCGGGCAACTTCATCTTCCGCTCGCGCGAGTTCGAGCAGATGGAGCTGGAATTCTTCGTGGACCTGAAGCACGACGACGAGTGGTTTGAGTACTGGGTCGAGGAGCGCTTCCGCTGGTATTTGGATCTGGGCATCCGGCCGGAGAAACTCCGCAAGCGCGCTCACAGGCCGGACGAACTGGCCCACTACGCCAAGGCCTGTTACGATATCGAGTACGAATTCAGTTTTGGCTGGCAGGAGATCGAGGGAATCGCTCATCGCGGCCAGTACGACCTTTCGCAGCACGTCAAGCACAGCGGCAAGGACCTCAGCTATTACGACGACCTGACGGGGGAACACTACCTTCCTATCGTGATCGAGTCTTCGGCCGGCGTGGATCGGGCCCTGCTCACCTTCCTGGCGGACGCCTATACGGAAGAGGAGGAGCGGGTGGTGCTGCGCCTCCATCCGCGCCTGGCCCCGGTGAAGGTGGCGGTCTTCCCTCTACTGAAGAAATCCGACCTGGTGGAGAAAGCGCGCGCCATCGAGAAGGAGCTGCGCCGCCACCTGGTGGTGGCCTACGACGAGGCGGGGAGCATCGGCCGGCGCTACCGCCGCCAGGATGAGGTGGGGACGCCGTACTGCGTGACCGTGGACTACCAGACGCTGGAAGACCAGACCGTGACCGTGCGCGATCGGGATACCATGGCGCAGGAGCTGATCAGCATCGACCGGCTGCTCCCCTATCTGAAGGAGAAGCTGGACTGGTGAAGGAAGCGAAGGCAGGGCAAGAGGGTCAAGGAGACTACCTGGTCCGCGGTGTGGCCGCGGAGGGGAGCGTCCTGGTCATGGCGGCCGTGGCCACGCGGCTGGCGGACGAGGCCCGCTGGCGCCATGGCACGGCTCCAGTGGCTACCGCCGCTTTAGGCAGGGCATTGACCGCTGCGGCCATGATGGGAGCGGCTCTCAAGCGGAACGAGCGGGTCTTGTTGCAAATCTGCGGCGACGGGCCCCTGGGCAAGGTTGTGGCCGAAGCGGATGCCTCCGGCCGCGTCCGGGGCTACGTCTCCCATCCCCGCGTGGACCTTCCGGCTACGCCGGAAGGCAAATTGGACGTGGGGCGGGGGGTGGGGCACCGCGGCACTCTGTACGTCATCCGGGATTTGGGCCTCAAGGAGCCGTACATCGGTTCCGTCCCCCTGGTGAGCGGGGAGATCGCCAAGGACCTGACCTACTACTTTGCCCGTTCCGAACAGATGCCTTCCTCGGTAGCGCTGGGGGCTTTGGTGGAGACCGACGGTTCTG
>JASBVW010000006.1 GCA_029961005.1 Bacillota bacterium | reverse complement strand
CCTGGACCGTGTAGCCCACGCAGTCCACCAGCCGGACGCGGAAAGAGATCCCTTCTTCGACCTTGATCTCTATAGCCTCCTCGGGAACAAACTTGGGTTCGGTGGTCATAATGGTCTTGCCGGCCCCGCTCTGAGGCAGTTCATCCTTGGTGCGGGCCCGCAGGTTGGGGTCCTGAATGGCCGGCAAGACCAAAAGCTCCATAAAACGCTTGATAAAGGTGGACTTGCCCGTGCGGACCGGCCCCACCACCCCCAAATAGATGTCGCCCCCCGTGCGTTCGGCGATGTCCTTAAAGAGGTCAAACTTTTCCATCCCGTCTTCCCTCCCTCGACTTCAACCCCCTGGACAGTAAGCCGGTACATATATATGACGAGGGCACGACATTATACTTGAAAAGAAAAAAAGCCCCGGCGGCAACCGAGTGCCGCCGGAGGTTTTTAAGTGTAGCCGGGGTAGGAGGCCTCTTCGAAGGTGGGGTCGCGTTCCATTAAGTGGGAGACCGCTTCTCGAGGGTTTTGCCCTGCAAAGAGGACTTGGTAGACCTTCTCGGTAATGGGCATCTCCACCCCGCGCTGGCGCGCCAGTTCGTAGGCGGCCACGGTGGTCCAGACCCCTTCCACCACCATGCGCGTCCCCGCCAGCACCTCCTCCAGTTTCTTCCCCTGCCCGATCTCTTTCCCGGCCCGGGCGTTGCGGCTGTGCTTGCTGGTGCAGGTGGCAATCAGGTCGCCCATTCCGGAGAGGCCGACGAAGGTCAGAGGGTGGGCGCCCATGCTCATGCCCAAGCGGGTGATCTCGGCCAACCCTCTGGTCATGAGGGCAGCCTTGGTGTTGTCGCCAAAACCCAAACCGTCTGAGATGCCCGAGGCCAGCGCGATGATGTTCTTGAGGGCCCCTCCGGTTTCGACCCCTACCACATCGGCATTGGTATAGATGCGAAAGGACGGGGTCATAAAGAGCTCTTGAATCTTTCTGGCCAGGGCGCGGTCATGGGAGGCCACCACCGTAGCGCTGGGGATGTTGCGGGCCACCTCTTCGGCATGGTTGGGGCCGGAGAGGACCACCAGGCGCGAGTGGAACCTGGACGGCAGCTCTTCTTTGAGTACCTCGGTCATGCGCTGGTGGGTGCCTTTTTCCAGGCCTTTGCTGACGCTGACGACGACTGCCTCCGGTGCCAGGAAGTCCCTCATCCTTCGGGCCAGCTCGCGGGTGGCCTGGGCGGGGACGGCACTCACCACCACCTCCGCTCCTGTTAAGGCCTGCCCTAGGTCAGAGAAGAGCTGCACCCCCGGGGGAAGCTGCACCCCCGGCAGGTAGAGGCTATTTTCCCTGCGGGCGGCCATTTCCTTGGCGTATTCCGGGTTGCGCACCCAGAGCCGCACTTGGCCGTGCTTTTGAGCCAAGAGGATCGCCAGGGCGGTCCCCCAGCCTCCCGCGCCTACCACGCAGATGGCCGTTCCCATCTTTTTCACCCTTCCCGCTTGCTCTTCTGGCCCAGCTTGTGCTCGGTGCCTTGGAGCAAGCGCCGTAAGTTCGGCAGGTGCTTGTAGATGACGGCGGCACTCAAAACCACGCTGACCGACAGGTAAAGGGAGGGCAGGCGAGTGGCCCAAACCACGAAGGGGAAGGCCACGGCGGCCAGAATCGAGCCCAAGGAGACGTACCGGGTGAGAGCGACTACGAACGCCCAGATGACCGCGAGGACGGCCACTACCTGCGGCATTAAAACCAAGAGTACCCCCAGGGTGGTGGCGATGCCCCGCCCGCCTTGCAAGCCCAGATAAAGCGACCAGTTGTGCCCTATGACGGCGGCCATCCCGGCCAAGACCTGGGCGGTCAGTCCGCCGCCTAGCAGGCGAGCCAGCCAGACCGAGAGAGTACCTTTGGCCACGTCTACGAGCAGCACCAGTAGAGCGGGTCCGGGGCCCAGAACGCGCAAGGCGTTGGTGGCGCCGATGTTCCCGCTGCCCGCCCGCCTAAGGTCCAACCCGTAGCCCCACCGGCTGACCAGAACCCCGGTTGGGATGGAGCCGAGGAGATAGCCTAAAATAATTGAGGCTGCTAAAATGAATACGCTTTGCGACAACAAGACTTCACCCCCGCAGGCGAAATTCGAGGATCAGCGGCGTCCCTTGAAAGCCGAAGGCCTCCCGCAGCCGGTTCTCCAGGTAACGGCGGTAGGAGAAGTGAACCAGGTGGGGTGCGTTGACAAAAAAGACAAAGCGAGGTGGTTTGACCGCCACCTGAGCGCCGTAAAAGATCTTGAGCTGTTTCCCTTTGCGGGCGGGCGGTTCATGTCTGGCCAAGGCGTCCTCCAGGAATTGGTTGAGCACGCCGGTGGGGATGCGCCGGGAATGCTCTGCTGCCACGGACAAGCAGGTCTCCAAAAGCCGGCCGATGCGCTGGCGGCGCAAAGCCGAGACGAAGACTAAAGGAGCGTAAGCGAGAAAGTCCAGCTCCGCCCTCACTTGCCGTTCGAAGCGCGTTGTATCACGCATCGTCCCGGTCACCGCGTCCCATTTGTTCAGCGCCAGGACTATGCCGCGGCCGGCCTGGGAGGCATAACCGGCCACCCTTTTGTCTTGGGCGGTGAGGCCCGCCGTGGCGTCAAACACCACCACGCACACGTCGGCTCGTTCAATGGCCCGCAAGGTGCGCAAGATGCTGTACCTTTCGACGGCGCTTTGCCTTTCTCCTCTTCGGCGAAGCCCCGCCGTGTCGATAATCACCAGGGGATGCCCTTGCCAAGAGAAAGGGGTATCGACGGCGTCCCGGGTGGTTCCGGGCAGCTCGCTCACGATGACTCGCTCTTCGCCCAGGATGGCGTTGACCAGGGAAGACTTGCCCACATTGGGGCGGCCGATGACCGCCAGGTGGACGGCGGCCCGCTCCTCTTCCTCTTCAGCCGGCGGGAGCAGCTTCCACACCCGATCCAACAGATCTCCCGTCCCTGTCCCATGCAGCGCAGAGATGGGCAAGGGCTCTCCGAGGCCTAAGGCGGCAAACTCCGCCCGGGCCGTTTCGCAATCGGCTGGGCGGTCGACTTTATTCACCACCACCAGCACCGGCCGGCCGCTGCGGCGGAGGAGGTCCGCGACCTCTTCGTCGCCGGGAAGAAGGCCGGCCTGTCCGTCTACTACGAACAGGATCAGGTCTGCCGAGGCGATGGCCAGCTCGGCCTGGCGGCGCGTCTGACGACCGATTGCGTCGTCCTCCTCCGGCTCGATGCCGCCGGTATCGACTAAAAGCAGGGGACGGCCGCGCCAGTCGGTGCGGGCAAAGAGGCGATCCCGGGTTACCCCGGGCGTTGGATCGACGATGGCCTTTTCTTCGCCCACCAGCCGGTTGAAGAGGGTGGACTTGCCTACATTGGGTCGCCCTACAATAGCTACCAAAGGTTCAGCCATGACCCTTCTCCTCTCGCAGGAGTTGAGCTAATCCTGCGGCGGTGGCAGGGACCACGCGGAGGGGCCGCGCCAGTCGCTGCTCCAGGGCGGCCGGAGAGAAGCCGTCCAAGGTCTCCCCTTCTCCTTCTTTGAAGATAATAGAAGGCACCACCACCTCCGCGGGAGTTGCAGAGGCGGCTTCGAGTTTAGCCAGCGCGTCCGGAACCTGAGTGCAGATATCTTCTCCGGTCAGGAGGCCCGTCACGGTGATCTCCGGGCCGAAGAAGCGATTGCGGACCGGACAGAGCATTACCTTGAGCCTCTCCACCTGCTGGAGCCGGCTTATTGCTGGTTTCAGGGCCTGGGCTCCCAAAAGTCCGGTGACCAGGAGCAGGGTCCGGGGCGAAGGAAGAACAGCCGGAAAAACCGCCTCCTCCAGCTCTTCCCAGAGCAAGCGGGTCAGTCCGATTCCGTTTTCCACCTGCGGAAAATCTTCATACTCTATCGCCGGCGGTATCTCCTCCTCCGCCAAAAAGTAAAATTCATCAGCGGCAAAGACCAGCCGCGTGCCCAGCTCCGCGAGGAACCGGCTCTGCCAAGAGCGAATCGTCTCCAGCACCGCTTTCGCTTCCGCAGGGGTGAAAGGGCGCAGGGGAGCCGCTCCTTGCCTAAATCTGGTCAATCCCACCGGCACGGCGCCAATGGAGAGCACGGCGGGGGCTAGGGCGCCCAAAGCAAAGAGGGTTTCTTCCAACGCGGGGCCGTCGTTCCACCCCGGACAGAGCACCAGTTGCAGGTGCATTTGGATGCCGGCCTCGGCCAAGCGCCGCAACTGCGGGAGGATCTCCCCGGCCCGGGGGTTTTTTAAGAGCGCTGCCCTGAGCTCCGGCTGGACGGCGTGCACGGAGATGTAGAGCGGGCTTAAGCGCAACGCCTGGATGCGGCGGAAGTCTTCTTCCGTTAGATTGGTCAAGGTGATGAAGTTGCCGCAGCAGAAGGAAAGGCGGTAGTCGTCGTCCTTGAGGTAAAGGGAGGGGCGCAGCCCCGGAGGGAGCTGATCGATGAAACAAAAAAGGCACCGGTTGGCACAGCGGCGGACTCCATCAAAGACCGCACTGGCCACTGTAAGGCCCAGCCCTTCTTCTTCCTCTTTCTCGATCTCCACCTCCCACTGCTCCCCATTGGCTTTCTTGACCTCCAGGGTCAGCCGGCTGCCGGCGGAGAGGCGATGCAAGTCGATGAGATCTCGCAAGAGTTGACCGTTGGCTTTAACGATGCGGTCTCCTGGAGCCAATCCCACCTCTTCGGCGATGCTCCCGGGGTGCACGGAGGCGATTAAAGCCCCCCTAGGCCTTTTCTGCACGGCGCTATCCCCTACCCTTTCCGCTCCCTTACCCTCCAGAGTTTCTCCGCTGCTGCGCTCCTTCCTCCACCTTTTCCACCAGTCGTACCAGGCGAAAGTAGTTCCAGAACAGGTACACGGCGAGGGCGTTCGCGCCCAGGGCAGGCAGCCACCGGGGGGCGGAAATGGCAGCCAAAAGGACCTCTTCCCTCCTCCCATGCTCTCTCTGGCCGTAGAGTTCAAACAGGCTGTGGATAGCATTGGCGGCCAGCGTAGCCAGAGATCCGCGGGCCAAGATGTAGACCCTGTTGCCCTGCCGGTCGGTCCCCAGGAGGTAGAGCGCCCCTGGAGAGTACGAGGGCTCCTTTTCCTGGAGCAGGAGGCGTAAACTTTGGAGAGAGGGGCGCTGGCGGTGCGAAAACAAGTTGAGGTGCAGGGCGGCAGCCAGCAGAGCGGGGCCGGGTTCAAAGGGGGAATGATAGATGATGACCACCGCGCCGGGCCTCCTCTACCAAGGCCTTGATCTTTTCAAAAGCCAGGCGCGTCCCCCAGGCGACCAGAGGGCGCCCCAGGGCCACCAGTCCCAGCTGGCGGGAGAGAAAGCCGCCCAGGCGCATCCAGAAGTTAATGCACGGCAGGACGTCGACAAAGACCAGGGCGGCAGGGTTACGGCCCAAGAGCCGCAGGGTATCTCGGATCAGGCGTTCCATAAGGTCGGCGCCGTTCTTGACTGCCAGAACGCCGACTTCCCGCCCCTCGGCATCGCGCCCCAAAATGAAGAGGGTGCCGTAACGGGAGGGCGGGACCTTATCGTACAAAGGCAGTGCCATCAACTGCTGATAGGAAGGGGGCCTTTCCGGCGAGAGCAAGCCGAGGTGCAGCGCGGCTGCCACCGGGGAGGCGTGGTTTCCCCCATAGCAGTGGTAGATTACGATCATACCTCTCCCGGCGCCTTCCCCTTGCCCTCCTCTTCTTCTCCTTCCCCTTTTTCTCTGCGGTCGGAGCCGACTCTCTCCCGCTGCCCCCGCAGGGTGAGCAAGTGGGCCAACTCGCGCCCGGAGGTATTAAGTAAGAAGAAGACTCCGAGCAGGACCAGAGCGCCTACGACCAAAAGAGCGGCCGAACCTGCCCCGGTGGCGGTCTCCCTCCCCTGCTGGGCTGCTCCCCGCGGGCGGCCGGCAGGTGTCAGGACGGCCGGAAAGACAGCGGCTATAGCCCGGGCTCCTCTCTGCGCCTCCTCAAGTCGGTTGGCATCGGTACCGAATTCCATCAGCAGGGCCCGCGGGCCGAGATCCTGATTGTAGTTCCCTTGGGCAATGAGTATCCCTTTCACCAGCCCCGGTTTCTTTTGGTCCGCCTGGTACTTGAGGGCCTTGGCGAAGCTCAGGTTCGACCAGTGGTTGGTGTTCTGGCGCCCTATGACCAGGGTCACTTTGGCGGCCCTCTCCCCTCCGAGGCGAGTAAGGTAACGGCTCACCGGTACCCCTGCGTCCCGGTGGACATCTACGAGGGCGAGGGGCTTTTCCTGCAGCAGCTGTACTGCCGCCCTCCGCGAGCGGTGGTAAGCGCCGCCGTCGTGGGGAGCGAAGTTGTCCCGGTTCCAGAGTACGCGGTAACCCTCCGCCTCCAGCCCTTCTTTCAAGGCCTTCCCCACTTGGTAAATGTCTCCCCAGTTCTTGGAGGAGGTACCGCTGGTGGGGCGGTAGGACTCGTCGCTGTGGGTCTGGTAGATGCCGATGACCCCGCGCCCGGCTCGCCGGAAAAGCCGCCATTCTCCCTGAGGCCCGACCTGGGCTGCCACCTCTTCTGCTGCGGAGGCCAGGTCGGCTACGCCCACGCGCTGGACGATGGCTCTCCTTCCCTCTACCCTGCTCACGCGGTAGTGCGCGTTGTCCTCGGCGATGAACTCGTCCCCTACCGTCAAGGTGTGGGCGGTTTCGAAGATCACCTCCCCGCCCTCGGTGATCATGGTAAAGAAACCTTGGGCCAGCTCATCTTCTCCCCCGGCCCGGGCTGGCTGGTCCGGGCCTGCGCAGAGCAGGAAAACCGCCGCGAGCAGGGCAAATATTGTTTGAGCGCTGATGGGTCTAATGCTCATGGTCTCCTCCTTCTGCCTCCTCTTCGCGCCTCTGGGCGGCCGGTATCCTCTCCTTGACCGGACCCCCGCCCAACCTTTCCCGCGCCTCCCCTACCAGTTCAGCTAAGAGCACGGCCAGAAAAGCGGCGAGCACCAGGGAGTCGAAGACTCCCGCGCCACCGATGGCGACGCGCCCCGGCAGCCCCCGCGTTCGTAATTCCATCAGGTGCAGGAGGTCGAGGGCCAGAACCCCCAAAACGCCACCCGCAAAGGCTGCGCGCCGGGAGCGACCGACCAGGTAGGCGGTCAGGCCGGCCACCACCCCAAAGATGTAGAGGGAATCCAAGAAGGTCCGCCCGAATTCAAAGGTGAAAAGCTTGACCAGGCCGTACAGCAACCCGGCTGTCACAGCGGCGGCCAGGACGCCCCGCCATCTTTCAGCGGGGGTGTCGGCGGTAGCCAGGAGGTAAACGGCCAGGATCAGGGGTACCGCCCCTCCTCCTATGTTCAGCGAGACGGCGCCGCGCGGAGCCAAGTTGATGGTAATAAAGCTGCCCACCACCATCGCCAGGAGAAAGAAGAGGGCCTGCTTGTCTGTGAGGCGCATCCGATCCAAAAGGCGTTGCCCCAGGCCCAGGTAGATGGCGACTGTAGCGACCAGCAGCAGGATCAGTCCTCCGGTCATCCGGCAACCTCCCCATCTGATTGGTTCGAGGGTAGCGTGCCCGCAGGCCCGGCGGAGTATACCGGGGGGAGAGGGAAAAGAAGAAGGGCAGAGAAAAAAGGGCAGGCTTGCTCTCCTGCCCTTTACCCTTTAATTCGTTTCCTTGTGTTTGAGCCCGGCTTAGCTTTTTTGCTCAAACAGCTCGCCGAAGACGTCGCCCAAAGTTACCCTGTCCTCTTCCGGCTCGGCCTTCATCCCGCGCTCCTTGCGCTCCTTGGCCTTTTCTTTTTCTTTCTTCGGCAGAGCCTGGCGGATGCTGAGGCTGATGCGTTTGGCTTCCGGGTCGACGCTCAAGATCTTTACCTGGACCTGATCACCGACTTTCACGGCATCCTCTGCTTTTTCTACCCGGTGATCAGCCAGCTGGGAGATGTGCACCAACCCTTCCACGCCTTCCTTGAGCTTGACGAAGGCTCCGAAGTCCACCACCCGGGTGATCTCGCCCGGCACTACCTGCCCCGGCTTGAATTCTTCCGCCACGTCATCCCAGGGATCGGGCAAGGTCTGCTTGAGCCCCAGGGAGATGCGCCCCGTCTCCGGCTCTACCTTCAACACCATCACCCGCACCTTCTCCCCTTCGGAGAGGACCTGGCGTGGATGTTCCACCCGGTGCCAAGCCAGTTCGGAGACGTGCAGCAGTCCCTCCACTCCGCGGCCGATATCGACGAAGGCGCCAAAGTCGGTCAAGCGCTTCACTTCGCCCTCGACGATCATGCCCTTCTTAAGGGTGGCCATGACCTCCTCCCGCGCCCGCGCCCGGTCATCTTCCTCAGCCAACTTGTTGGAGAGAACCACGTTGCGCCGGTTCTCTTCCAGTTCCAGCACTTTGAGGCGCAGCGTCTTGCCTACGTATTGGCTCAAATCGCGCGGGAAGCCCCGCCCCACATGGGAAGAGGGAATAAACCCGCGCACGCCCACATCGACCAACAGCCCTCCCTTGACCTGTTCCCGCACGGGAGCCTCGATGGTTTCATTGTTGGCCTTGGCCCGCTTGAGCCTCTCCCAGGCCAGAGCGGCGTCCGCTCGCCGTTTGGAGAGGATGACCACGTCATTCTCTTCGTCCACCTTGAGGACTTGCGCGGGGAATTCATCTCCCACCGAGACTACATCCTCTATCGCCCCCACCGGGAGGTTGCTCAGTTCCCGCTTCTGGATCACGCCTTCCGTTTTGTACCCTATATCCACCAGTACCTGGTCCGGTTGGATCTGTACCACCCTGGCGGTCACCGTCTTGCCGGGGGTGAGCTCTACCACGGGAGCGGCAAAAGGCGTAGTCTCCAACTCTGCCGCCTGTTCCGCGGGCTGAGTGTTTTGCGGCCTCTCCTGATCCGACTTGATTTCCTCCATCCTCTTGACAACCTCCTCGATGGTCCAACTCGGCGTCGAAGCTCCCGCCGTTAGCCCAATTTCTTCTACATCTTCAAACCAAGCCGCCTGCAGTTCTTGAGCGCTCTCGACGTGGTAAGTCGGCACTCCCGCTGCACGGCAGATCTCGACCAGCTGGCGCGTATTAGCGCTGTTGCGCCCACCTACCACCACCATGACTTGGCACTGGCGGGCGAGGGCTGCTGTTTCTTGCTGCCTCTCCTGAGCGGCGTGGCACAAGGTTCTAAACACCCGGAGCTCTTGCACCCGGCCGGCCAGAGCTCCGACAATTCGGCTGACGCGCTCCTGGTTTTGAGTGGTCTGGCTAACCACCCCTACCCGCGGGGGGAGGACGAGGTTCTCCACTTCTTCTGGAGAGTTGATCACAGTGACCGGCCCTTTGGCGGCGCCGGCGACCGCCTTAACCTCTGGGTGCCCCCCTTCGCCGATGATGACCGGATGATAACCTTCCTCTTCCAATCGGACGACCAATTCCTGAACCCGCACCACAAAAGGGCAGGTCGCATCTACTATCTCTACGCCTCGGGCGCGGGCTGCTGCCAGTTCTGACGGGATGAGTCCGTGCGAACGCACAAGCAGATACCCCGCCTCGACTTCGTCCACTGCTTCTACAATCCGCAACCCTTGCCGCACCAGCTCCTCTACCACCTGTGGGTTATGGATCAGGGGGCCCACCGAATAAACCGGGGTGGCAGGAGAAGCTTGTTTGAGAGTGGAAAGAGCCAGCTCTACTGCCCGCTGAACGCCGAAGCAAAAGCCGCCCGCTTGAGCCCGTCGAATGGCCAAGCCCCCACCCCCATCATATTATGGCTTGGACCCTCAAATTTATTGCTTTCCCCCTCCATCTTCGCTGTCAGGAGGTGAATTCCTGCTATCATTGAGGCTGTGGCGCCTGCATTAAGTGAGCAATGGCCTCCATCACCCGGGCGCTGAATTCCTCCAACGTCCGATCTGCGCGCTTTCCGCGGGGCGGCGGGAGAAGAGGGGGGCCCAGGCGCACCTCCAGGCGGGTTAAAACCTTGAACCCTCCTTTTTTGGTCAAAAGGTTTTGCGTCCCCAGAATGGCCGCGGGGATCACCGGTACACCGGTGCGGGAGGCGAGGAGCGCCACACCGGCATAAGGAGGCTGGAGTTGCCCATCCAAGCTGCGCGTACCCTCGGGGAAGATACCTACTACCTTTCCCTGGGCGAGCAGTTGAGTGGCGCGATTGAGGGCCCTTCGGTCAGCGGTCCCTCGCCGCACCGGAAATGCTCCTAAACTGCGAATCAAAGCCGCCAGGAGCGGATGCCGAAACAGCTCCTCTTTGGCCATGAAATACACGCGGCGGCGGACGGCCGCCCCCAGGACCACGGGGTCCAGGAGGCTGACGTGATTGGCCGCCAAAAGCGCACCCCCGCGCCGGGGAAGGTTCTCGGCCCCTAGCACCTTCAGCCGAAAGAGCAGGGCAAAGAAGGGCTGGGCGATCAACCAAGCCAGGGGATAGATCATAGCGCCTCCTTCTCCTTGCATAGGCTGTAGATCTGTTCTACCACTTCTTCCACTGAGCGCCCGGTGGTGTCGATGATCACCGCATCCTCTGCGGGGCGCAGCGGGGAAATCTCCCGCCCGCTGTCGATGGTATCCCGCCAGGCCAAGGCGGATTTAACCTCTTCCATCTCCGCCGGCATCCCCTGTTGCGCCAGCTCGCGCTGGCGCCGCCGGGCCCTTTCCTCCAGCGAAGCGGTGAGGTAGAATTTACATTCCGCGTGAGGAAGGACCACCGTTCCAATGTCGCGCCCGTCCACCACCACGCCTCCCTGCTCGGCAAACCGGCGTTGCAACTGAATCAGGCGCTGGCGGACGCCGGGCACTCGGGCCACCAGGGAGACTGCCTTTGTCACCCGGGGATGGCGGATGGCTTCCGAGACGTCCACCCCGTCCATATACAGCTTGGGTCCGCCGGGGATCCCTGCCTGCGGGGCCTGCCATTCCAGGACAGTCTCGCAGGCTAACCTGGTCAGGGCCCCTTCATCGTCCAGAGGTACGTTCTGCTGCAGGGCTTTAAGGGTGATGGCCCGGTACATTGCCCCTGTATCCAAATAAAGGTACCCTAATTTCTGGGCTACGCTGCGGGCTACGGTGCTCTTGCCCGCCCCGGCTGGGCCGTCGATGGCCACCGTGAGCGGGCGGCCTTTACCCTTGCCCTCCATGGGTTGCTTCCTCCTCCACCAGGGCGGCACAGCCCGGCGCCAGCTCCTGTAGCGTAGCCACGAAATTAGGGTAGGAAGTGGCTACGCACTGGAACCCGTCCACAGTCGTCTCCCCCTCAGCCAAGAGTCCGGCCACAGCCAGAGCCATGGCGATTCGATGGTCGCCGTGGCTGTAAGTAGCTGCGCCCTTGAGCGGGCTCCCCCCTTCGATGACCAGGCCGTCCGGAAGGGGAGTCAACCTTCCTCCCAGGCGCCCCAGCTCCTGACACAAAACCGCAATGCGGTCGGATTCTTTGACCCTCAATTCAGCGGCGTCCCGCACCACGGTGGTGCCGCGGGCAGCCAGGGCGAGCACAGCCAGAATGGGGATCTCGTCAATTAAGCGGGGGATGAGGGGCCCGCCCACCTGGGTTCCGCGCAATGGGCTGAAAGAAATCCTCAGATCGGCTCGCGGTTCCCAGTCCTCTTTCTCCGCGGCTGGGTTGACCTCCACCTTTCCTCCCATGCTGGCTATAACTTCCAAAAGCCCTGTGCGCGTGGGGTTTACCCCCACGCCGGCGATGGTCACCTCAGAACCCTCCACAAGAAGGGCGGCCGCTATGAGAAAAGCGGCCGAGGAGAAGTCGCCGGGAACAGAGACCGGCCGCCCTTTCCATGCTCGACCCGGCCTCAAGGTCACGGTGAGGCCGTTCCTCTCCAGCGGGCACCCGAAGAGGGCAAAGATGCGCTCGCTGTGGTCCCGGGAGAGAAGCGGCTCGGTCACCGAGACCGGCTCCCGGGCATAGAGCCCTGCCAAGAGGAGAGCCGATTTAACTTGGGCGCTGGCTACGGGTAGGGCGTAAGAGAGGCCGCGCAGCGGGCGCCGCCCGCGGATAGACAGGGGGGCGCGGCTGCCCCCTTGACGGCCGTCGATTGATGCTCCCATGGCTCGCAGGGGCTCTACCACCCTGTCCATGGGGCGCCGCCTGAGGGAGGCGTCTCCCGTCAGCACGGCGTAGAATTCCTGCCCGGCCAAAAGGCCCGTCAACAGGCGCAGGGTGGTCCCGGAGTTGCCCGCATCGATGACGTCGCTCGGCTCTTGCAGCCCTTCCAAACCCACCCCTTCCACCACCAGGTGGGAGGGGGAAAGGAGGTGAATTGGCACCCCCAGCGCCTGGCAGGCTTTGACTGTACACAGGCAGTCCTCGCTGGGCAAAAAGTTGACAATCTCTGTCCGCCCTTCGGCCAAGGCGCCCCACAAGACGGCGCGGTGAGAAATGGACTTGTCTCCCGGGACGGAGACTATGCCTTTTAATCCTTGGCGGGCCTTCTTGACGCGTAGCTTCAACCGTGGGCCTCCTTCTGCGTTATTTTTTCCGGTTACTGGCGCGCCCGCACAGTGTAGCCTGCTTCACTCAACAGGGCCAGGGCTTGGGTTAGCATCTCCTGGTTCTCTACGGCCAAGCGCAGGCTCCCCCCTTCTCCTTCCCTGACCCGGAGAATTTCGATGTCCCGGATGTTAATACCTGCCTGGGCCAGGATGGAGGTCACTGCGCTGATGGCCCCGGGGCGGTCAGCCACCTGCACGACCAGTTCCCAAGCAGGGGCCAGCATGCCTTTCCCCCTGCGCGGGATGGCTTCCCGGATGGCTCTGGCCCTGGCCAGGTGGGCTTCTAAGGCGGAGAAGTCGCCTTCTTCTATGGCTTGGCGGAAGGAGTTTAGCACCGCGAGAAAAGAGTCCAAGGCCGCCAGGACGTGATCGCGGTTAGAAGAGATGATGCCCCGCCACAGAGCGGGGCTTCCCGAGGCAATGCGGGTGGTATCGCGGAACCCTCCGGCGGCGAAGCGCTGCAGCTCACCCTCTCCCACCAGGCGCTCCGCCGTTTGCACTAAAGCAGCGGCCACCAAATGGGGCAGGTGGCTGACTGTTGCCACCAAGCGGTCGTGTTCCCGGGGGGACAGGAAGCACGGGATGGCCCCCGTGGCTTTTACCAGCTCCACTACTGCCTCTACGGCCGCGGGAGGGGTAGAAGGGAGGGGGGTGAGGAGGTAAAAAGCGTTCTCGAGGAGGTAAGGGTCGGCTCCTTTGATACCCGCTTCTTCACTGCCCGCTAAGGGATGGCCGCCTACGAACCAGATGTCGGCGGGCAGAGTTCCGGCCAGTGCCTGCACGATCTCCTCTTTGGTGCTTCCGGTGTCAGTGATGACCGCCCCGGGGCGGGCATGTTTTGCCACCAAGCGGGCGGCGGGTACGATCTGGGGGACGGGAGTCGCCAGGACGAAGATCTCGGCGGCGGCCAGTTCAGGGGTGAGCACGGTGTCGCCAAACGAGACGGCCCCTAATTGCAGGGCCTCTTCCAAGTGGCGGGCATCCACTTCCAGCCCGCCTACCTTCTCCCAACCTGCGGCACGCAAGGCTAAGCCGATCGATCCACCGATGAGGCCCACTCCTACAATGGTGACCTGCCGCCCTCTCCCTGCCACTTTTGCCCCGCCCCTCTCCCCTGCTCAGACTGCCTGTGCCGAGGGTACCTCCAGGCGTCGGCCCAGGGCTCCGGCCAAGGGAGCCAGGCTCTGCATCAGGCTGGCAAAGTTGGCAAAGTTGAGCGACTGAGGTCCGTCCGAAAGGGCGCGCTCCGGATCGGGGTGCACTTCGATCAGGAGCCCGTCAGCTCCGGCGGCCAGCGCAGCTTTGGCTAAAGCCCCCACCCAGCGCCACTTGCCCGCCGCGTGGCTGGGATCGGCCACCACCGGGAGGTGGCTCAAGGCCTTGACCACCGCAATGGCCCCTACGTCCAGGGTATTGCGCGTCATAGTCTCAAAGGTGCGGATTCCCCGCTCGCACAGGACCACCTGGTAGTTGCCTTCTGAAAGGATGTACTCGGCAGCCATCAGCCACTCTTCAATGGTGGCGGCCAGGCCCCGCTTTAACAGCACTGGTTTGCCAAAGCGGCCCACTTCCCGGAGGAGGGAGAAGTTCTGCATGTTGCGCGCTCCGATTTGGAGCATGTCTACATACTCCCCCACCAGTTCCACGTCGCGGGGATTCATCACCTCGCTCACCACCGGCAGCCCGGTGGCGGCGCGGGCGGCGGCCAGCATCTTCAACCCTTCCTTCTGCAGCCCCTGGAAGGCGTAAGGGGAGGTGCGGGGTTTATAGGCTCCGCCTCTCAGGATTTGGGCTCCAGCTGCCTGGACAGCTCGGGCGGTGAGGATGATCTGTTCCTCGCTCTCCACGGCACAGGGCCCGGCCATGACCACCAAATTTTCCAGGCCGATGACCACCGGGCCCACGCGCACCGCCGTCCGTTCAGGGTGGAACTCCAGGCTGGCCAGCTTAAAGGGATGCAAAATCGGCACGGTCTTTTCCACCCCGGCCATGGCTTCCACGGCCTGTGCCAGTTGATCTTTGTCCCGGTCTCCGATGACTCCCAATATAGTACGCTCGACGCCGCGCGAGATGTGCACCTCGAAGCCAAACTCGCGCACGCGCTCGGCGACCCTTTTGATCTGCTCTTCTGTGGCCTGCGGCTCCAGCACGATGATCATCTTCTTCCTCCTCCCACTACTTCTGCCAGCGCTTGAATCAGCCGCCGATTCTGCTCCGGCGTGCCGATGGTCACCCGGATGTACTCCGGTTCCCCGAAAATGTCGCCCGTGCGGACGATGATGCCCCGCTGGAGGAGTGCCCGGAAGACCTCCCGGCAGTCCCGCCCCAGGCCTACAAAGAAGAAGTTGGCTTCCGTCGGCACGGGGTTCAGGCCCAGGGCTTTCAGTTCCGCCTCCAGGTACTCTTTCCCCCGTCGGTTATTCTCCCGGCTGGCCGCCAGGTGCTCCTCGTCGTCCAGGGCAGCCAGGGCGGCTTCCTGGGCCAGGGCGTTGACGTTGAACGGCTCGCAGACCCGATAGACCAGGTCGATGACCGCCGGGTCAGCCAGGCCATAACCGATGCGCAGGCCGGCCAGCCCGTAGATCTTGGAGAAGGTGCGCAGCAGCACGAGATTGGCAAAGCGGGTTAAAAGCCGGGGAGAGTCCCGGTGATAAAGAGGATCCTCTGCGTACTCCCGGTAGGCTTCGTCTACCACTACCAGCACCGCCGGAGGCACTCCGCTGAGCAGACTGATCAACTCTTCCTCGCGCAGCGCCCTTCCTGTAGGGTTATTGGGGCTGGGGAGAAAGATCATCCTCGTCCGCTCGGTGACGGCCTGTACCATCCGCTCCCAGTCCGGCTTGAAGTCGCGGCAAGGTACGGAGACCGGCCGCGCCCCCATGAGATGGGCGGCGAATTCGTACTCGCTGAAGGTAGGGGCGGGCAGGAGAACCTCGTCCCCCGGCCGCAGGAAGGTCTCAGCCAGGAGCTTGATCAGTTCGTCCGAGCCGTTGCCTACTATAACTTGATCGGGGGAGACTCCGTTCAGCTCAGCCAACCGGCGGCGCAGCAGAGGAGGGCGACTCTCCGGATAGAAGTGCACAGAAGAGATGGCCTGCGCCAGCGCCGCCACGGCGCGGGGCGAAGGCCCTAGCGGATTTTCGTTGGAGGCCAGTTTGATGACGTCGCGCAGGCCCAACTCCCGCTCTACTTCTGCAATAGGCTTGCCGGGCGAATACGGCTGAATACGGAAGATCTCCGGGCGCGCCAGCGTTGCCCAATCCATTTGCTTCCTCCCCCTCCACTTCCGCCTACCCCAGATCCGGGCGCAAGCTGCGCGCCCCGCGGAGGTAGACGTGCTTGATCTCGCTGGGGCTGCGGTCCGTATTGGCCAAGCAGAGCACCCGAATACAGCGCGGGAGGCTGCCCTGCTTGGGCAGCTCCTGGACGCAGAGGAGAGGGACCTCCGTCCAACCCAACTGGCGCGCCGCCACGGCGGGGTACTCGCTCACCAGGTCGGGTGTGGAAGTGAAGATGAGTGCGGCCAGCTGCTCTACCGGCAATTGGTTGGCTTCCAGTACGGCTTTCAACAGTTCCTGGGTAGCGGCGATGATCTGCTCGGGGGTATCCTCGTCTACTGTGATGGCCCCTCTAATACCGCGACAAGCGACCATAGCTCTCTTTCCCTGCCTCAAACCAGGAGTGTAAAAAAAGCCGGCCAGCGTTACCTTATTCTAGCACGAAAGTTTCGCCTTTGACAAGATTGGCTGCCGCATAAAGGGCGGAGACCTCTTCCGGCGTCAGAGACCGCCAGCGCCCCGGCGGCAGGTGGCCCAGAGTGAGGGGGCCGATGGCGATGCGAACCAGGCGGCGGACCGGATGGCCGAGGGCGGCGCACATCCGCCGCACCTGCCTTTTCTTCCCCTCATAAAGGGTGATTTCCAAAACGGCGGAAGAGGCGGTTTTGTCCACTAACTTGGCCTGGGCGGGGGCTGTAACTCCGTCCTCCAGGGGGATTCCCCGGTGAAAGGCCTGTAAAACCTCGTCCGAGGGAACGCCCTCTACCCAGACCCGATAGACCCGAGGCACGTGATAGCGCGGATGGGTGAGGAGGTGGGCCAGTTCTCCGTCGTTGGTCAGGAGGAGCAGCCCTTCGCTTTCCAGGTCCAGCCGGCCCACTGGGTAGACCCGCTCCCGTACTCCGGAGAG
>JASBVW010000279.1 GCA_029961005.1 Bacillota bacterium | reverse complement strand
CTACTCCGCGCTTACCCAACCGGAGATCATCCCTTCCAGGGCGGCCCGCATCCGCGGGTGAATCACGCTCAGGTAGATGTGGATGACCAGCATGGCGCTCATGCCCAGCCAGGACAGGTCGTGGAAGGGATAGGCCAGCCGGACCAGCCACTTGGGGAAGAAGTGGGGGAACCACATGATGATCCCCGTCACCACCAGCCCGAAGCCGGTCACCAGCGTCAACACGGAGTTGAACTTCTCGCCCGCGTTGAACTTGTCCGCTTCCGGCAGGTTGGGGTTGTGCCTTCCCATCAGCTCCGGCATGTACCCGGCTATAAAGACCAGGTCCTCTTTGCTCCACGACCAGGCGATGCGCAGCCACTCCTTGGCCTGCTCCGGCGCCCAGCCGAAGAGAACCACCAGAGCTACGATGGCATAGGGGACGGCCACCACCCGGTGGATGATCCGCGCCACCTGCACCCCGCCGAAAAGCGAGGCAATGGCGTTGCCGCCCGGCCAGAAGACGGCCAGCCCCGTCAACAGCAGCAGGAAGAAGCAAACCGTGTGGACCCAGTGGGCCACCCGCTCCGCCGGGGTGAACCGGTAGACCTTGTCGCCCTGCTGCGCGCCGATCTTAGTTGCCATGCGCACTCCCTCCCTTCGCCACCGGCTGCTCCGGTTTTGGCTTCGCTACGTAGGTGAAGAAGATACCCGCCAGGGCCACCAGGGCCGTGGCACCCAGGGCGATCTCCCCCACCGGGCGCGCGAAGTACTTCCAGAACTTAACCTGCCAGGGGACCTGCGTCCCCGCCGGCGGCAGGCCGTAGTAAGAGGGGGCCTCCGTCAGCAGGTAGAGGGCAGCCCCGCCCACTTCCTTTTCCCCGTACAGGTAGGCGTGGGGGAAGAGCCCTTTGATCTCCGCCAGGCGCGCCCGCGCCGCCTCCAAAAGCTCCTCCCGCTCGCCGAACTGGATCGCCCCCGAAGGGCAGGTCTTGGCGCAGGCTGGAATCAGGCCGTTGGCGATCCGGTCGGCGCACAGGGTGCACTTGAAGGCCTTGTTCTGCCGCTGGTCCACCTGAGGCACCTCAAAGGGGCAGTTCTGGGCGCAGTAACCGCACCCGATGCACTTGTCCTGGTCGATGACCACCGCCCCTTCCTCCGTCCGGGAGATGGCGTCCTTGGGGCAGACCATCATGCAGGTGGCCTCGGCGCAATGCATGCACTGCCGCTTGGCGAACAGCCACCTCACCCCGCCGTCGTCGGTGGGCAGCTCCCGCATGTTGACCAGGGTGTAGGTCTGGGGCGCATACCCTTCCTTGGTCTGGTAGAACCCCTTCATGGGCCGGAGATCCGCCTTCAACCCGTTCCACTGCTTGCAGGCCACCTCGCAGCCCCGGCAGGCCAGGCACTTGGTGGTGTCGACGTACAAAGTCTTCGGCATGCGTCACACCCCCCTTACGTCTACGAGGAAGGCCTTGTACTCCGGTATCATGGTGTTGCCGTCCCCGATGTGCGGTGTCAGTTTGTTGGCGATATCGCCCGTCACGAAGCCCTGGTAGCCGAAGTGCCAGATGAGCCCCACCTGTTCCACCGTCTGCCCGTTGACGACCAGAGGCTTCAAGCGCGGCGTCACCACGGCAATGGCCTCCACCTCACCCCGGGCAGAGGAGACGATGACCTTCTGCCCGTTGCGAATGCCTTTAGCCTTAGCCAGGGACTCGCTCACCTCCACGAACATGGCCGGCACCAGTTCAGCCAGCCAGGGCAGGTTGCGGGTCATGGCCCCGGCTTGCCAGTGCTCGGCCACCCGGTAGGTGGTGGCGACGATGGGGAACTTCTCCGGGGCGCCCTGCTTCTCCGGCTCCCAGACTTTGACCACCGGGTTGACCTGGACGCTGGAGAGCAGGTTCTTGACCGGGCTCTCCCACGGCTCGTAGTGCTCCGGGAAGGGCCCTTCGTTCATGGCGGCGAAGATCCCTCCTACGCCGGTGGGCAGCATGATAAAGGGATCCTGCCCGCCCGGGGCGTGCGGCGCCAGGGTGACGTTGAAATCCGGCACGTCCTTGCCCGTCCACTTGCCCAGGGTCCCCTTCTCCGGATCCCCTACCAGGGTGGGGTCCCACCAGATGAGGGCCTTCTCCTGGGACCACGGCTTGCCGCTCGGATCCGCCGAGCAGCGGTTGTACAGGATGCGCCGGTTGAGCGGCCAGGCGATCCGGGACGAGGGACCGGCGTGGCACGCCGGCAAGGCCGGAAC
>JASBVW010000005.1 GCA_029961005.1 Bacillota bacterium | reverse complement strand
TCCGCCGGCAGCGGATCTCCGGAGAAGAGGCGATACCACGTCTCCTGGTCTACGATGCCGGTCTCGGGCAACCGGGTCTGCCGTTGAAACTCCCGGAGGGAGGCCTCCGTGGCCGGGCCAAAGATGTTGTCTACGATCAGGCCGGCGTAGAGAATGGTGTTGAGCTGCTCCTGCACATGGCCCACGGGAACCACCCGATCTCCGGGGCGGAGGATCAGCGGCTGTTCGGACACGGCCAAAAACACCACCTTTCTCCTCTCCCTCATCCTATGTTTCCGGGAGATTCCCTGGCACACTGGGCAGGATATTCTGCTTCCGGAGAGGAAAAGTCTAGAACGACACTTTTCCGGCCGGGAGGGGGGAGGAGGCGTGGCGCCCAAACCGCCACAGGACTGGCGCATTTACTTTAAGAGGAGCGACGTCGAGTCGTTCCGGCGCTCGGTGCTGCACAACCTGGAATACCGCTTGGCCAAGGACCAGTACAGCGCTACCCGCTACGACTACTTTTTGGCTGTGGCCTACGCCGTGGCGGAGCGCCTGATCGAACGATGGATTGCCACTCAGCAGGCCTACCACCGGGAGAACCCCAAGCGCGTTTACTACCTTTCCATGGAGTACCTTTTAGGGCGTGCTCTGGCCAACAACCTGATCAACCTGGGCCTGTACGAGGTAGGCCAGCAAGCCCTGGCAGAACTGGGGCTGGACTTGGGCGAGGTCTGTGAGGCTGAAGTGGACGCTGGCCTGGGCCACGGGGGCCTGGGCCGGCTGGCCGCCTGTTTTTTGGACTCTCTGGCCACTTTGGGCATCCCGGCCCACGGTTACGGCATCCGCTATGAATACGGGGTCTTCCACCAGAAGATCGTGGGCGGGCGGCAGGTGGAGGCGCCCGACAACTGGCTGGCCCTGCCCAACCCCTGGGAGATCCCTCGGCCCGAGTGCACCTTCAAGGTGCGCTTCGGCGGGCGGGTGGAGCGGGTAGCCGGCGCAAAAGCTTATGAGGCCAGCCGCTGGGTGGAGGGGGAAGAGGTATTGGCCCTGCCCTACGATCTGCCCATCGCGGGCTACGCCACCCAAACCGTCAACACCTTGCGCCTGTGGAGCGCCCGCTCCTCCGAGGAGTTCAACCTGGAGTACTTCAACAGCGGCGATTACGTGGCTGCCTGCGAAAAGAAGATCCTGAGCGAGAAGATCACCAAGGTCCTCTACCCCAACGATAATTTTTCGCGCGGCAAAGAACTCCGCCTGCAGCAAGAATACTTCCTGGTCTCGGCGTCTTTGCAGGACATCATCCGCCGCTTCAAAGAGGGCCGGAACGACTGGTCGGCCTTCCCTGACCTGGTGGCTATCCAGCTCAACGACACGCACCCCACCCTGGCCATCCCCGAATTGATGCGCCTTCTAGTGGATGAGGAGGGGTTGGACTGGGATACGGCCTGGGACCTGGCGGTGCGGACCTTTGCCTATACCAACCACACCGTGATGGCCGAAGCTCTGGAGGAGTGGCCGGTCTCGCTCCTGGAGCATCTTTTGCCCCGGCACCTGGAGATTATTTACCTGATTAATCATTTCTTCCTGGAGAAGGTCGCCCGCCGCTACCCCGGTGACGTGGATCGCCTGCGGCGCATGTCGCTCATCGGCGAGGACGGGGTCAAGCGGGTCCGCATGGCCCATTTAGCGGTGGTGGGCAGCCACGCCGTCAACGGGGTCTCCGCCCTGCACTCGCGCATTCTCCAGGAGAGCGTCTTTCGGGACTTTCACGAGTTTTGGCCGGGGAAATTTACGAACAAGACCAACGGGATCACGCCCCGCCGCTGGTTGCGCCAGGCCAATCCCGCGCTCTCTGCGCTGATCACCGAGGCCATCGGCGAGGGGTGGCTTAAGGACTTGACCGAGCTGCGGAGGCTGGAGGCTTGGGCGGACGACCCGGGGTTCCGGGAGGAATGGCGGCGGGTGAAGCAGAGCTGTAAGGACGCCGTGGTGGACCTGGTCCAGCGGGAGACGGGGGTGCCGATTAGCCCGGACCTGCTCTTCGATGTCCAGGTCAAGCGGATCCACGAATACAAGCGCCAGCTGCTCTTTGCCCTTTACATCATCGCCAGTTATTTGTGGCTCAAGGACCATCCCGGCACTTCGGCCGTGCCCCGGGCCTGCCTCATCGGCGGCAAGGCCCCCCCGGAGTACCACACCTGCAAACTGATCATCCGCCTCATCAACGCCATCGCCGACGTAGTGAACCGGGACCCCGAGGTCAACCGGCACCTGCGGGTGGCTTTCCTCCCCAACTACCGCGTCACCCTGGCGGAAAAGATTATCCCCGGGGCCGACCTCTCGGAGCAGATCTCCACCGCGGGCATGGAGGCCTCCGGGACCGGTAACATGAAGTTTGCCCTCAACGGCGCCGTGATTATCGGCACTTTGGACGGGGCCAACGTGGAGATTTTGGAGGAGGTGGGACCGGAGAACATCTTCATCTTTGGGCACACCGCAGAACAGATCAGAGCTCTTCGGGAGCGGGGCTACGACCCCGGGGCCTACATCGCAGCCTCGCCGGAGCTGCAGCGGGTGCTGCACCTCCTGGAGAGCGACTTCTTCTGCCCGGAGGAGCCGGGGCTCTTTCGGCCGCTCTACGAGGAGCTCACCCGCCGGGACCACTACTTCCTCATGGCGGACTTCGACCTTTACCGAGCCTGCCAGGAGCGGGTGGCCCGGGCCTGGCAGGACCGAGAGGGCTGGACGCGCCGCTCCATCCTCAACGTCGCCCGGTGCGGTAAGTTCTCCAGCGACCGGGCAGTGGCCGAGTACGCCCGGGAGATCTGGCGCGCCCGGCCGGTGCGGATCCCGGCGGAGGAGGTTTACCCCAAAACATTTTCCTGCCGAAATTAAATAAAGAGGCGCTCGCGGCAGGTTTTAGGGCTGCGGTGTCGAAAACAATAATCGCAGTAAATCCAAATTATGGAGGAGGATGGAAATGAGTAAACAGACCTTGACGTGGTTCCTGGCCGGTTTACTGGTCTTTGGCGTTGCTGCTCTGGCGATGGCTGCTACACCTCAGGAGCAGTGGAACGGAACCAAGCACAACGCCAAGAACCTGGGAGAGATCAACCAGGACAGCCCGATCATGCGCGACAACTGCATCATCTGCCACGACGGTCAAGGTTTTGCCAACAACGTCACGAAGCGGGCCGATCTGCCGGCGGCGGTCAAGAATACGCCCAACTCCATTGACTGCGGCGTCTGCCACGGTGCGAAGGCCCAGGCGATCATGGCTTCCGGCGATCCCGGTAAGCTAGCCAACGGATTCCAGGTCAAAGGGGCCGGCGCCGGTGCGCTCTGCATCTCCTGCCACAACGGGCGCAAGCTGCCGGACCCGGAGAAGAAGCCGGCTCCGCATCGTTCAGCGCAGTTTGACGTCCTGTTTGCGGCGGTGGGGGCCAAGGTCCCGGGCGTGGTTTACCCCAGCTCTCCTCACGGCGCCACCCCGGATACCTGTGTAAGCTGCCACATGGCCAAGCTGGACGGCATTCCGAACCATACCTTTAAGGTAGTAAACAAACCCGAGTACGTGGCCCAGGCCTGCGGTTCCTGCCATCCGGGCTTGACCACGGTGAACCGGACCGCTCTGGCCGACTACGACGGCGACAAGGTGGTGGAGGGCATCCAGGACGAGGTCAAAGGGCTGATTGCGCTGCTTGAGAAAGCGATAGAAGAGAAGGAAGCCGCTCTGGGCGCTCACTTCCACGAGAGCCACGGGTCCTTTGCCTGGGAGGACAACAACAAGAAAGAGGTGAAGGTGCCGGAGGCCCTCTACAACGCCCGCTTCAACCTGGCGCTGGTGGAGGAAGACGGAAGCTACGGCATCCACAACCCGGCCTATGTCGTCAGCCTCCTGCAGAACTCCTACAAGCAGCTGACGGGCAAGGATGTGCCCGGCGCCGCGCTGCGGTAACTGCACAGGTACACCACAGTGAAAGGGTGGGCCGCGCGGCCCACCCTTTTTATTGGGTTCAGAGGCAGCACAGCGCTACGGCTTCCACGTGGCTGGTCTGGGGGAACATATCCACCGGCTGCACCTCCACCGCCTGGTAGCCGCGCTGGCGCAGGCGGGCCAGGTCCCTGGCCAAAGTGGCGGGATGGCAGGAGACGTAGACCAGGCGCGGCGCGGCCAGCTCCGCTACGGTGTCCAGCACCTGGGGGGAGCAGCCGCTGCGGGGCGGGTCCAGGACCGCGATGTCCGGCCGCAGCCCCTCCGCGGCCAGCCGCGGCAGGACCTCCTCCACCGGCCCGCAGCGGAACTCCGCGTTGGCGATGCCGTTCAGGCGCGCGTTCTCCCGGGCGTCCCGCACCGCTTCTTCCGCCTCTTCCACCCCGATCACCCGGCCGGCCCGCCCCGCCAAGCAGAGGGCGATGCTCCCGATCCCGGAGTAGAGGTCCAGGAGCGTGGGAGCTTCCGGCACCGGGTTTGCTCCCCCGGCCTCCCGTTCCTCTGCCAGGCCGGCGTAGCGGGCCACCCGGGCGTACAGGACCTCTGCCTGCCGGGGGTTGACTTGGAAGAAGGAGGTCGGGGAGATGCGGAAGCGCACGCCGCACAGCTCCTCCAGGATGTACCCCCGCCCCGCCAGGAGAAAGGTCTCCGGCCCGAAGATGACGTTGGTGCGCCGGGGGTTGACGTTCTGGGCTACGCCGACCACTTCCGGAAGCGCCGCCCGGAGCCGCTCTGCCACCTCCGGCCCCGGGGGGAAGGAGGAGGCGGCGGTGACGAAGGTGAGCAGCACCTCCCCCGTCCGGAACCCTACCCGCACCGCCACGTGCCGCAGGAGCCCCCGGCCGGACTCTTCATCGTAGGGAGGGACCCGGTACTCCTCCAAAAGGGGCTTGACGACCTGGAGGGTGCGGCTGATCAAGGGGTGGTGGATCCGGCACTGGTCGATGGGGACCACCTGGTGGGTGCCGCGGGCGAAAAAGCCCATCTCCAGGTGCCCGGGCCGGCCGCGCACCGGGAACTGGGCCTTGTTGCGGTAGAACCAGGGTTCGTCCATGCCCAGGGTCTCCCGCACCGGCACCTCCTCCAGGTGCCCCAGGCGGCGCAGGGCGGCCTCGACCAGCCGGCGCTTGCGGTCCAGTTGGGCCCGGTAGTCCAGGTGCGGCAGCTGGCAGCCGCCGCAGCGGGGCCAGGAAGGGCACGGCGGCTTGACCCGCTCCGGGGAGGGCTCCACCAGTCTCAAAAGCCGGCCGCGGGCGTAATGGCGCCGGACCTCCTGGATCTGCACCTCGGCCAGGTCGCCGGGCAGGGCCAGGGGGATGAAGACGGCCAACCCGGCGCAGCGCCCCACGCCCTCCCCCTCGTGCGCCAGGTCTTCAATGCGCAGCCGGCAGACCTCTCCCGGACGGACTGGTTTAGGGTGTTCCATCCTTCTCCTCCTGCAGAAGCTCCGGGGGCGAGCAATGATCTCCTCCTGTCCATTTTACCCTTGTCCCCTCCGGTTCCTTCTACTCGCGGCGCGCTGGCTCCGCGCTGCTGGGGGGAAAGATGGCAGCCGGCCCGGGAGGGCTAGCTCTCCGGGCCGGGAAACTTCCAGACCAGGGTCTGGCCGGGTGAGGGCGCGCCGGGCGCGCTCAGGCTTTTTTTTCTGCATAGGTGCTGCCGGCCCTGGGCGGCCGCTCCCCCAGCTGCTCCATGATGTCGTGGAGGTGCTGGTCCATCTCCCGCAGGAGCCGCAGGCAGTCCGACATCTCTTCCCGCAGCTGGCGACAGAGGTCCATCATCTCGCGGTGTTCATCCATCATGCGCCGGCACAGGTCCATCAGCTCGGACATCATGCGCATCATGCGGTCGTACAGCTCGTGTCTATCTCTTTCCCTGTCTTTGTCATCCCACCAGCCATAGTCGCCGTAAGGGGACCGAGATCCGCCGGACCGAGAGTAAGGGTCGTCGTAATACATAGAAATCTCTCCTTGTGCAGTAATCGGCCTGTGTCACTAAATTATATTCCGGGCGCTTCTGGCCGGTGACAGGGGGTACAGGATTTGCCCTTTTAAGCAGGTACAGAAGAAAAGGAAGAGAAATATTCCTCAGCTGTCGTTTTTCGCTATTTTGGTTGGCTTAGCCCCGGGCGCAGAAGGAGGCTCACCACATGCTGGGCAAGATCGATCTGAACGGTCCCTGGTTGCTCAAGCCGGTAGAAGAATTTGCGGACTCGGACCGCCTGCCGAGCATCAGCCGTTCCGGTTGGCTGACCCAGGAGCTGCCGGCCCATTGGCAACAGTTGCCCGCCCTCTCCTCCTACAGTGGAAAGGTGGTCTATCGCAAGGAGTTCCCGCTCCTCAAGGAACAGGGGATGACTTACCGCCTGCGCCTGAACGGGGTCTTTTACTGGTCTACGGTCTATCTGAACGGGACCCTCCTGGGCAGCAACGAAGGCTACTTTATCCCGGCCGAGTACGAAGTGACCGGCCTTTTGCGCGAACAAAACGTCCTGGTGGTAGAGGTGAATTGCCCGGACGAAAAGTCCAAGCGCCGCAAGCGGATGATCACGGGCGTCTTTTCTCACTGGGACGCCATTGACCCGGCCACTAACCCCGGCGGTATCTGGCTGCCCGTAGAGCTGGTTTACACCCGGGACATTTACCTGGCCGAGAAGTACTTCCGCACGCTGGACTTCGATCAAAAGAAAGCCCGCGTCCAGGTCCATCTGGTCTTAAAGAGCCGGCGGCCCGCTTCGGCCGAGATTAGGCTGCACTGGGAGCCTTTCAACTTTAAAGGCCAGGGGTACAGCTTTCGCCAGGTGGTGGACCTGCAGCGCGGTGAGAACACCATCCGCACCACCCTGGACCTGCCGGAGTACCGGCTCTGGTGGACCCATGACCTGGGCCACCCCAACCTGTACCGGGTGACGGTGGAGGTCCGGGAGGGCGATGTCCTGCAGGACCAAGAGAGCCTAAACTTCGGCCTGCGCA
Source organism: Bacillota bacterium (assembly GCA_029961005.1). GTDB lineage: Bacteria > Bacillota > UBA5301 > JASBVW01 > JASBVW01 > JASBVW01. Next base: position 10,075 of record JASBVW010000005.1, on the reverse strand, counting down.
CCTTCCGCATGAAGAACTGGATCTGCTACCTGAACGGGGTGCGCTTTCTGGCCAAGGGCAACAACTATCCGCCGGGGGATGTCCGCCTCGCCACCATGACGCGGGAGCGGGCGGACCAGGACCTGCAGCTGGCCAAAGAGGCCCACATGAACATGTTGCGCGTCCATGCTCATGTGGATCACCCCGTGCTCTACGAGGCGGCGGATGAGGCGGGTATCTTGCTCTGGCAGGATTTTCCCCTCCAGTGGCAGTACCGGCACGATATCGTCAACGAGGCGCGCCGCCAGGTGGCGCTGATGATTAAAACCCTGTACAATCACCCCTCCATCGTCATCTGGTGCATGCACAATGAACCCATCTACATGGTGGATACCAAGGATGAGACCTTCTGGCGGGCTCTGCGCACCGACTTTAACGCTTTTGTCTACAGCTGGGACCGCGACGTACTGGACCGGAAATTGAAGAAAGTGGCCCAGGCCTTGGACCCTTCCCGGTTTGTGGTGCGCTCCTCCGGGGAGATCGCCCTCCTGCACCGGGGAGGGGACACCCACTGGTACTTCGGCTGGTACATGACCAACGGCCCCAAGCGCCGCTTCGAGCTGGTGCGGCGGCGCTTCCCGCGCAACATCCGTTTTCTCACCGAGTTTGGAGCGCAGAGCTTCCCCAATTACGAGAGTGCCCTGCGCTTTTTGCCGGCCGATCTCAAGCAACTGGATTGGGATCTCCTGGCCAAGCGCTACTGCGCCCAACCGGACATCATGCGCTACTGGCTGGCCATCGACGAGGCACGGAGCTTGCAGGAGCTCATCGACCTGACCCAGGACTACCAGATCGCCATCCATCAGTATTACATCGACCGCCTGCGTTTCCACAAGTACAGGCCCACCGGCGGCATCCTGGCCTTCATGTTCCAAGACGCCAACCCCGCGGTGACTTGGTCGGTGGTGGATTACTGGCGGGTGCCGAAGCGCTCCTATTACCACCTGCAGACGGCTTTCAACCCTGAATACGTCTTTACCCTCCTGGAGAAAGACGTCTACGCGGTGGGGGAGCCGGTGGCCATTCCGGTTTATGTGGTCAACGACGGGCGCACCGCCTATCCGGAGGTGCGGGTGGATTTTTCGCTCTACCGCCCGGACGGCGAGCGGATCCAGCACTGTTCTCTGGTTTCCGCTTTGGAGCCGGATTCCCTGGCCAAGCAGGTGGGGGATTTTCACGTGCGCTTCCTCACCCCCGGGCGACACCGCCTGGAATTGCTTTTGCGCTACGGAGAGCGCCAGCTGCTTAACACTTATTTCATCGAGGTGCAGGAGGCAGAAAAGGAGTAAAGTTTATGCCGGTACGCTCCGACTTTTTTAGTAAGGGAGGGTAGCTCAATGAAACAGAAGTGCATCATCTGCGGGAAGACCTATGACGTCAATCGACCCCTGTGGGAAAAGGTCCTCAAGCCCAAGAACACGTATATTTGCGAGCTCTGCAAGGCCAGAATTCAATACGAGGCCAAGGAGGCCCAAGTTCCGCCCAAGCCCATGTAAAACCGGTCTGGCAGGAAGGAGGAGGGCATGCCGCTTCATCTGGTAGAGCACCCGCTGGTTCAGCACAAGCTGACCATGCTGAGAGACAAGGAGACCGGACCGAAGGAGTTTCGGGAGCTGGTGGAGGAACTGGCCCTCCTCTTGACCTACGAGCTGACCCGCGATCTTCCCCTGGTCGAAGTGGAGGTGGAGACTCCGCTGGCGCGCACCAAGGGGAGGATGGTCAGGGGGGAGCGGGTGAGCGTAATCCCCATCCTGCGAGCGGGTCTGGGCATGCTGGGCGGGGTCTTAAAGCTGCTTCCTGCCGCCCGGGTGGGCCACATAGGGCTGTATCGGGACCCGGAGACTCTGGAGCCCGTGCAGTACTACGGCAAGTTTCCGCCCAGCCTGGCGGAAGGAGGTCCGGCCATAGTGCTGGATCCCATGCTGGCTACCGGCGGCTCGGCCGCGGCGGCTGTGGACCTTTTGCGCCGGCGCGGAGCGCGGGATCTGCGCTTTATGTGCCTGGTGGCCACGCGGGAGGGCATAGAGCGGGTAGAGAAGCACCACCCTGAGGTGGCCATCTACGCGGCGGCGGTGGATCCCGGCTTGAATGAGCACGCCTATATCGTTCCCGGCCTGGGAGATGCAGGAGATCGGCTCTTCGGAACCCGGTGAAACCTGTGGGTGCAGACAGGGGGCGCCCCGGGCGGCCGGGGTTTTTCTATTTCGGATGGGCACACTAAAAGCGGGGGCAGAGCGGGCGGGGCTCGGAAAATTTAGGCACTTTTTGGTATATTTGAAAGTTTAAGAAATTTCTTCTGCAGGTGCGCTCCTCCCGCATATTTTGTTACCGCAGTGAAAAAGTCGCCTTTTTTGGAATAGCCTTCTCTCCAGAGGCCGTGCTACAATGAAACAAGATCTCAGCGCTGTTCGTTTCAAGGGTAAGGGGAATGATCGAGTATGAAGTCCTATCTTTCTTTGGCCCGCCACAGCGGCAACCGCGATCTCTTCAAGATGGTGGAGCTGTCCATTTTGGCCACCTTGCGGGGTGATACGCTGCACATCCATGCGGAGGGCCTGCGCGGTACCGGCAAGACCACCGTGATGCGCTCCGCCCGCCAGATCCTCCCCCCCATCGAAAGGATCAAGGGCTGTTTATACAACTGCGATCCCAAGCGACCGCACTGCCCGGTCCACCGCCAGTTGTCTCCTGCGGAGATAGAGGCGCTGGGGACAGAAAAGATCCCCATGCCTTTCCTCGAGATCTCCCACTCGGCCAAGCTGGGTACGGTGGCTGGTTCCATCGACCTGGCCAAGATCACCGACCCCACCAACCCGGTGGCGGCTATCCTGCCGGGTATAATTCCGCAGGCTCACCGGGGGATTATCTTCATCGACGAGATCAACCGGCTGGCCGATACCTCTCCTGAGATTACCGATGTGCTCTTGGACGTGATGGGGACCAAGCCAGGGCGGGTGCAAATCGAGGAGACGGGATTGCCTTTGGTGGAGATTCCGGTGCAGGTCTCGGTCTGGGCTGCCTCCAACCCGGATGAAGAACCCGGGCCGCTCCAGGAGATCCGCCGCCAGCTCTCAGACCGCTTCGACCTGGTGATGGATATGGGGCGCCCCACCAGCGTGGAGACCATCGCTGCCATCCTGGCCCAAAACCAGGGGCCGGAAGAAGGGCCCGATCGGGAAGAGTGGCAGAGGCTGGAGAGCCGGCAAAAAGAGTGGGAGGGGATGCTCAAGGCCGCTCGGGAAGTGGTGATGCCCAGTTACCTCGCGCGGCTCCTGGCCAAGATGTACGTAGAGTTCAGCCTGGAGAGCATCCGCGGCATTGAGGCCATTCAGCGGGCGGCTCTCCTCCATTGCGCCCTGCGCCGGCAGAAGGAAGTGAGCCTCGCCGACGTCCAGGCGGTCACGCCCCTGGCCTTGCGCCACCGCGTAGATCTGGAGACCCTGACCGCCATCCTCCGCTATTTAGAAGGCCAGAAGCCCCGGGAGGCTGTGGAAGCCAGCGGGGGGCAGGGAGGCGGAGAGCGAGGGGCGCTGCCAGGCAAGAAGGCAGGGCCGTCGCCCGAGGCAGGAGCGCCTCTCTTTACCGGCAAGCTGGAGCGGGCGGGAGCCCTCCCGGAGCAAGCTCATCTCTCGCTTTGCCCGCGCGAAAACCTGCACCTGGCACCTCCCGCCCGGGCGCGCCGCTTGGTGGACCTGAGGCCTGCGGAGCTCCTGCGCACCCAGCGGGAGCTTGAACGGGGGAGAGCCACGTGAACCCGCAGAAGAAGGAACTAAATCTACTTGGGCGAAGGCTTCAGGCTGAACTGGCGCGGGGGGCCGTGCGGCTGGGCGAGGCGGCCGTGATCAGCAGGTATGCCCACTTCCTGGACCCGCGCCGCCCGGCTCAGCTGAAGATTTTGCCCTGGGATGCCGGCCTGGTCTATTTAAACCTGGAGGAGCCCGGGAAAGCGTTGCACATTGATGTCTTCCACGAGCCCGCCGCTCTGAATCCCCGGGAAGTGGCGTCGGCGCTGCGCTCTGCCTGCGTGGAGTATTGCCGCGTGCGCACTGCCGCTGCGCCGGGCAATCACCTGACCCCCTCCGCCCTTTTGGAGCGCCTTTACTTGCGCACGGCCCAGGGGGAGGGGTGGGCCTTGTCCTTTCTGCGCGAGGGCTCGGGCGAGAGGGGCGGGGAGAGGGGGAAGGCCCACAACCACCTGCACCTCTTGGCCCTTCTCCCTCCGCCCTGGTACGACCTGGTGCCCTACCTAGTTTCCGCGGCCGAAGAGGTGGTGGCAGGCGGCGGGTGGGAGCTGAGGTGCGTGGAGGAGCTGGTTTCGGTTTCTCGGAGCCAGGGCCGCTTTCCTTTGCCCTTACCCCTGCCGAGGGCGGGGCGATCGGAGAGGGGCGGAGAGGGCCTCAGCCGCCAGGTAGAAGTGCAGACGGCCCTGGAGCTGGCGGGGCACCTGGGCGGGGTGGAGGACGCCCTGGAGCTGTTGGGAGCTTTGGAGCCCGGCCGGGGCAGGAGAAGCTGGGCCGCCTTGGCCCGGCGCTTTCCAGACTGGAAGAGCATCTTGGGTGATCTGGCCGGTGCCGGCCTGGTCCAGCGGAGCTGGCTCCATTGGACGCTCACGCCGGCCGGTCAGCACCTGTACGCGTTTATGCGCACCTACCGGCGCGAATTGGAAGCCCAGTGGCGGCGGGTTCTCCGGTCCGTGCCCAGGGAGTCCCTGAGCTATGAACAGGTGGTGCGTTCGCCCCGCCTTTCCTGCTGGCGGACGGTGAGCGTGCGAGGTAAGGTAGTGCCCCTGGCGCCGGGTAGCTGGCCCGGGGAACTGGCCTTGCCCGAAACCATCGTCGAGGCGGCGCGGCGCCTCCGCGCGGAAGGCGGAGGGATCAGGTTGCAGATCTCTGACTTACGGGTGAGGGAGCGCCGGGCCAAGGCACCCCTGGAGATCTGCCTTTTGGTGGACGCCAGCGCCAGCATGGCAGGAAAGCGCCTCCGCGCCGCTGCCCGGTTGGGGCAGCACCTCCTGCTGGCTACCCGGGCGCGCCTCGCTATCATGGCCTTCCAGGGTAAAGAGGCGCGGGTGGTCGTCCCCTTTACGCGCAGCCAGGCGCGCTTGGTGGCCGGCCTGCGTTCTTTGGAGGCGGGCGGCTTGACCCCACTGGCTAAGGCGCTCGCCAGCGCTGTCCAGATGTTGCAGCGGGCCCGGGCCAAGAACCCCCTGTTGATCCTGCTCACCGACGGTTTGCCCACGGTTCCCGCTCAGACTGCGGATCCCTTGCAGGACGCCCTGGCGGCGGCAGAGAAGGTTGCGGAGCAGAAGATCGGTTTTGTCTGTTTAGGGCTCGAACCGGACCGGGAGTTTTTGCAGGAGCTGGCCCTCCGGGCGGGAGGGTCTCTGCTGGTCTTTGCGGATCTGGAAGGGGAGGCTCTGATCCGGGCCATCCATCAGGAGAAGAGGCTTTTGACCAGTTAAGCGCCAGGGGCGGGCCAGAGGGAATTAGGGAATTGAGAGAAGAAAGGCGCAAGTCTGATTTCCCAGATTTGCGCTATTTTTGTTTGTGTTTGAAATTTTACAAAAAAAGGAATCTCTGGAACCTAGGTGGAATATCCTAAATACCGGACCGGTGCTCAACTCTTCGGCAAAGGAGGGGGAGAAGGTGGGTTTTTGGTCGGTTCAGGAAGGGCAGTATATTCTGAAGAAGTGCCGACGGTGTAAAGGCAGCGGCTGGGGTTGGCGGGGTAACTCGTACTGCGCTGCCTGCCACGGGCGCGGTACGGTGTGGGTCATGAAACCTGGCGTGAAGTGCGCGGCCTGTAAAGGCTCGGGACTGGGGCTGCGCGGCGACTCCCTCTGCGGGGCCTGTGGAGGCTCCGGGTGGGCCTATACCCGCTACGAGGAAGTAGCCAAGCCGCAGCGGTTGGAAGCCGGCAAGGCTTAACCTGCAAAAGGGGACTGGGGAGGGAGGGAGCGGCCACAGAGGCTCCAGCCGCCCGGGCTGGTGCGAGGGCGGGTGACTTGAGGAGGGAGAGAAGATGGAAGCGTATGTGACCTATTACCTGCTGGTGGGCTCGTTAGGCCTCTATCTGGCCTTTAAGATTGGCCTGATCGCGCTGGCCTATTACCTGCTCAAGGCTACGGAGGACAAGGCGCGGGCGCGCTTGCGCAAGGAGCGAGAAGAGCTCCAGCTCCAGCTCCTTCGCCGGAGACAGGAAAAGGAACGGCGGCAGGAGGCAGAGCGCCGCCGCATCCTCTTCGAGACCCCGCTCCCTTCTGTCCGCTCGCTGGCGGTGCGGAGTGAGCGCATCTTCAGTTAGTCCGGACGCCAGAGGAAAATCACCACAAGGCGACCCCCGGAGGAGATCCGCGGGGTCGCCTTTTTTGCTTTTTTTGAGAGATGGCGGGGGATTGTCCCTGATTTTCTGCCCTCCCGTTCGAGGATCTTCGACACCGCTTCCCCCGGGAGCGGTGTTATAATAGACCGAGCACGGAACGGCAGGAGAGGTGAACCATGCTGGATCAGCCGCCCATTGCCGTCTATCGCCGCCTTCCCCCTTATACCACGGCTGTAGGAGCGCGCGAGGAGCGGGAGCAAGCCAAGAAGGCGCTCTGGCAGAAGATTGTGCTAATCTGGGGTGCCCTGGTTTCGCCCGTCCACCTCCCGCTTAACTTCTTCTCTTTTCTTCTGGGCCGAGGCAGCCTCTTCGGTTCTCTTCACCCTTTTTTGCCGGCTGTAGTGGCGGCCAGCCTTTCCTTGGGCCTGCCGAGGAGCGCGGCCCTCTCGTTGGCAGCCTTCCTCGGCCTCCTCTCCGGATCCGGGTGGCGCGCCAGCCTTCCCGCCCTGGGGGCGCTGCTTTTGTTCCTCCTCCTCCGGGGCTGGGCGGCGCGCCGAGACCGGAGGCCCCTCTGGCTGCAGGCCCCTGTTTTAGTCAGCCTGGCCGTGGCGGCGGCGGGCAGCTTCTCTACCGCTTTACGCGGAGCGTGGAGCGGTGGAGAGGGGATCTTCATTCTCCTTGAAGCCGTGGTGGCCGGCGCTTTGACGGCTTTGCTCAGCCACCTCTTCACCCTGCGGCGGGACCTTCTGCTTCGGCGCGGCCTGTCGCGGCCGGAGGCGGGGGCGATCCTTTTGGTGCTGGGAGTGGCCGTGCAGGGCCTGGCTGGGTGGGAGCTCTTCTCCTATCCCCTCTCCGATCTGGCTGTGCGCTGGCTCACGGTCTGCGCGGCCTGGATAGCCGGTTCGGGAGCGGGGGCGGCGGCCGGGGTGGTCCTGGGCAGTACCTCCGCCCTTCTCTCCGGGACTTCCTTTTATTCTCTGCCGGTGTATGGTTTCCTGGGAGTGCTGAGCGGACTCTTCAACGACCGAGGGCGCCCGGGAGTGCTGGGAGGGGTGGCTTTGGCGGTGGCCCTCCTGGCCTATCAAAGTGCCGACCTGCCGCAACTGCTGCACTTGCTCAAGGGTGCGGCGCTCCTCTCCCTTTTGATCTTGGCCACTCCGTCCTGGCGCGTCAAAGAACTGGCGCGCCTGGTTCCGGGCACCGCCGAAAGGCAGGCGCAGGAGCGCGTCCAACAGAAGCGGCTCCAAGAAAGGGTGGCCAGCCGGCTGCACGATTTTTCCCGCATCTTTGAAGAACTGGCGGGCAGCTTTGGGCAGGTGAGCGCGGCCGTTTTCCCGGAACGCCCCAACGCCAGCGTCCTCTTAAATGCCATCATTGAGCGCGCCTGCGGACCCTGCGAACGGGCCAAGAGCTGCTGGGAAGGGTCTTTTTACAGCACTTACCGGGACTTGCTCGACCTCCTGACGCTGGCCGAAGTGGGGGGCGGCGCCTCCTTGCTGGATGTCCCGCCCCGGTTGCGCTTGCGTTGCTCCTCCCCCCACAAGGTAGTCACGGCCACCAATTACCTCCTGGACGTCTACCGAATCAACAACGCCTGGGAACGCCGCCTGGCGGAGAGCCGCGAGATCGTCTCCGGCCAGTTGCGCGGCGTGGCCCAAATGATGAAAGAACTGGCCAGCAGGGCTCAGGTGGAGCTCCGCTTCCGCTACGACCTGGAAGGGAGGCTGGCCATGGCCCTGGCGGCCGAAAAGATCCCGGTGGAGCATATCGCCATTGCCGAACGCGGAGAGAGTCGTTTAGTGGTGGAGGTTCTGCGGAGCCGGTGTGCCGAAAAACATGACTGCACCACCCGCTTGGGAGCTGTGCTCTCGCGCGTCCTGGGCCGCCCGTACAGCCTGCACAGCCATCGGTGTGGTTGGAGCTCGGCTACAGGGGGGTGCACCTTTGTCTTTTGGCCGTCGCGGGAATACGAGATCGTAACCCGCGTGGCCAGCCTGGCCGGGTCCAAGGGCGGGGTGTGCGGGGATAACCACGCCCTCATCGAGCTCTCTGAGGGCAGGGTGGCCATCTTGCTCAGCGACGGAATGGGGACGGGGAGCAGGGCCGCTTGGGAGAGCAGCACCACCGTCTCGGTCCTGAAGCGCCTCCTCCAGGCCGGCTTTGACTGCGAGTTTGCGGTCAAGACGGTCAACTCCATTCTCCTTTTGCGCTCTCCGGAAGAGAGCTTTGCCACGGTGGACCTCTTGGTCCTGAACCTCTACAGCGGCGAAGCGGAGTTTGTCAAGGTAGGGGCTGTGGCCACCTACATCAAGCGAGGGCGCCAGATCATGACCATCGACTGCCGCTCGCTCCCCATCGGGATTCTCACCTCCATAGAGGCGGAGGTGACGAGGCGGCTGCTCCGACCGGGCGACCTGGTGGTGATGGTCACCGATGGTGTTCTGGAGTCCGGCTTGCAGCAGCACCACGAAGGGGATTGGGTGGTGGGTGCCTTAGAGCGGCTGGAGACTGATGACCCGCAGGTAGTGGCGCTGGAGCTTTTGGAGCAGGCTAAGGCCAGAGTGGCGGGGAATGCCCGGGACGACATGACGGTGGTGGTGACGCGGCTGGATAAGGGTAAGCATGGCTGAGGCTACAGATAATAGGAGGTGAGGCCACAAGGAGAAAGGATGGTTCCGCCATGGAGCGGGAAGTCTGGCAGTACCGGCTCATTATCACCCGAGGCCCCGTCCGGGTGGAGGAGGACGTTTCGCGGCGGCGGCTGAACCCGCAGCGAGCCGAGAGGGGGGTCGAGGTCTTTTTTTACCTTTCCCTGCTCACCTTTGTCTTAACCTGGTGGCTCACCCGTTGAGGCGGGAGGAGTTTCTGCTCCCCGCCGCGAAGAGACCACTGCCATGGAAGAAGACATCTGTTTGGACAAGGTCAAGGCGGCCATCGAACGGCATGGCATGCTCAGGCCGGGCGTTCCTGGTGGTGGCGGCCGCGCTGCTGGTCAACAAGTCGTGGAGCCCGCAGTTCTCGCTGTGGCTGGTGCCGCTGGCGGTCCTGGCGCTGCCCCGCTGGCGGCTGCTGCTGGCGTGGATGACGCTGGACGCGCTGGTGTGGGTGCCCCGGATGTTCTACTACCTCGGGGTGGCGAACAAGGGCCTGCCGCCGGACCCGTTCCTGGTGGCGGTGCTCCTGCGCGACGCGATGGTGATCGTCCTGGCCGTGCTGGTGATCCGGTCCCTGCTGCGCCCGGAGACCGACCCGGTCCGCTCGGTCCCGGCTTCCCGCGGCGCGGTTGACGACCCGGACTGGTGTCTGACTAGTCGCTGAGCGCGGGCGCGGCGTACTCAGGCCCGCCGCGCCGGCGTCGCCTCGTTCGTCGGCACCACCATCGAGTGGTACGACTTCTACGTCTACGGCACCGCGTCCGCGCTGGTCTTCGCCAAGCTGTTCTTTCCCAGCTTCAGCCCGGCCGCCGGGATCATGGCGTCGTTCGCCACCTTCTGGGTCGGTTTTCTGGCTCGCCCGCTGGGCGGCTTGATCTTCGGGCACCTCGGCGACCGTGCTCATGGCCGCCGAGAGCGCGCCACAAGGTCGGGGCGTGGTGTTCGGCATGCTCGCCCAGCAGGGGTCGCCAGCCGGCTCGATCCTGGCCACGCTGATGTTCCTGCTGTTCGGCCTGCTGCCGGATCCCGCGTTTCTGGCCTGGGGGTGGCGAGTGCCGTTC
>JASBVW010000278.1 GCA_029961005.1 Bacillota bacterium | reverse complement strand
TTTTCACTGTCCCCAAAAATCATTTAGGGGGTGACATTTTCACTGTCCCTTGACATATTAACCCTCGCCCCTGCGGCGCAGGCGGACCTCCTCCTTCACTCGGGCGGCAAAGTCTTCCAGCCCTAGCACCTCGGTTCCCTTTCTCCCGCGCGCGCGGACGGAGACGGTCCGGCTAGCCGCCTCCCGCTCCCCCACCACCGCCAGGTAGGGGATGCGCCTGACCTCCCCCTCCCGCACCTTGTAAGAGACGGTCTCGTCCCGGTCGTCCAGCTCGGCCCGCAAGCCGCGAGCAGCCAGGAGGTCCACCACCTCCCGCCCGTAGGGCTGAGCGAGAGGTGAGACGGTGAGGACGCGCACCTGCACCGGCGCCAACCAGGTGGGGAAAGCACCGGCAAAGTGTTCGGTCAGGATGGCGATAAAGCGCTCAATGCTGCCGAAGACCACCCGGTGGAGCATGACCGGCCGGTGCCGCTCCCCATCTTCCCCCACGTAGGTCAGGTCGAAGCGCTCCGGCATTTGAAAGTCCAGCTGGATCGTCCCGCACTGCCAGGTCCGGCCCAGCGAATCCTGGAGGTGAAAGTCGATCTTGGGTCCGTAAAAGGCCCCTTCTCCCTCGTTGATCTTGAACTCCATGCCCCGCCGGCGCAGGGCCTCCGCCAGAGCGGAGGTGGCCAGCTCCCACATCTCGGGGGAGCCCAGGGCCTTCTCCGGCCGCGTACTGAGCTCTACGCGGTAAGGAAAGCCGAAGACCTCCCGGTAGAAGTAGTCAATGAGGTCGATCACGCCCTCAATCTCCGCTTGAACCTGCGAGGGGAGCATGAAGATGTGGGCGTCGTCCTGGGTAAAGCAGCGCACCCGCATCAAACCGTGGAGCACCCCCGAGAGCTCGTGTCGGTGCACCAGACCCAACTCGGCCAAGCGCACCGGCAGGTCCCGGTAGCTGTGCACGCGCCGCCGGTAGACGAGCATCGCCCCGGGGCAGTTCATCGGTTTGACCGCGTACGGCTGCCCGTCGATCTCCGTAAAGTACATATTCTCCCGGTAGTGGTCCCAGTGGCCGGAGCGGTGCCAGAGCTCCTCGTTCAGGATGATGGGGGTGCGGATCTCCTGATACCCCCTGGCCCGGTGGACCTGGCGCCAGAACTCCTCCAATTCGTGGCGGATCACCATCCCGTGGGGCAAAAAGAAGGGAAAGCCCGGACCCTCGTCCATAATGGCAAAGAGGTCCAACTCCCGCCCTAATTTGCGGTGGTCGCGCTTGGCCGCCTCCTCCAGCATCCGGAGATGCCGGTCCAGGTCCTCCTGAGTGGCAAAGGCCAGCCCGTAAATGCGCTGCAGCATGGGATTGCGGGCGTCCCCGCGCCAGTAGGCCCCGGCCACGTTCTGGAGCTTGAAGGCCCGCAGGCGCCCGGTGGACGGCAGGTGTGGCCCCCGGCAGAGGTCGACGAACTCCCCCTGGCGGTACAGGCTGACCTTCGGATCGGGGATCTCCTGCAAGAGCTCCACCTTGTACTTTTGCCCCGCCTCGGCGAAGAGCCGCCGGGCCTCCTCCCGGCTCACCACCTCCCGCCGGATGGGCAGATCCTCCTGGACGATGCGCCGCATCTCGGCTTCGATCCGCTCCAGGTCCTCGGGGCGCAGGGGGGCGGGCAGGTCGAAGTCGTAATAAAAGCCGTGTTCGATGGCCGGGCCGATGCTGAGCTTCGCCTCCGGGTACAGCCGCAACACCGCCTGGGCCATGACGTGGGCGGTAGAGTGGCGGAGCACCTCCAACCCCTTCGGGCTTTCCGCCGTCAGGACAGAGAGGGAACAGTCCCGGTCCAGGCGGTAATCCAGATCCACTGCCTCCCCATCCACTTCTGCGGCCACCGCCGCCCGAGCCAGCCGCGGCCCGATGGCCTCAGCCACCTGCGCTACCGTAACCCCAGCGGGAAATGCGCGCACACTCCCATCCGGCAACCCGACCTGAATCTCCTTCCCATTCACTACTCTCCCCTCCCCTTGATTGGGTGCAAAAAGCGAAGGCGCCGCCCGCCCTACGGGGCGAGCGGCGCTGACTCGCGGTTCCACCCGAATTGGCAGCCTGACAAAAGGCTGCCCACTCATGCGGCGATAACGGAGCCACCGGCCCGCATTACTCGGGAACAACCCTTTCCTCGGGACGCTTGGGGCTGGTCTCCCCGGCCTTCCTGCCAGGGGGGCTTTCAGCCGCGGCCCCCCCTCTCTGCGGCCTTCCCGGCCGGTTCGGGTCCCCGCATCGCGTCTTTCGCGCTGGCTTGTACTGGCCCTTATTATACCAGACACCAGGAAGAGAGACAACCCCGCGCAATCACTCAGCACTCCTTCGGGGT
>JASBVW010000277.1 GCA_029961005.1 Bacillota bacterium | reverse complement strand
TCACTCCGTCTCCGGCCAGGATGAAGAAGGTGAGGGTGGCGTTGCGCTCGATGGCCTGGCCAGTGGGGAGGGGGGAGGCCAAAAAGAGCCGCAGCTCTCCCCGGGCCAAGGCGGGGAGGAACCGGCCCAAAAAGGCGTCCAGCTCCTCCAGAGCCTGGCGCCTCTGCAGACTCTGCAGACCTGGGGTCAGCCAGCGGGCGTAATTCTCCAGGCGCAAGGTATCGCCAGGGTCCACCACTACCAGGTCGCAGACCTCCAGCCAGCGCTGGACCTCTGCGGCCAGCCGCCCGTAATCTGCGGACACCCCATACGGGCGCAGGGGGGCGCGGCGCAAAAGCACGGGACCCACCTCGCCGGCCGGGACCAGACCCCGCGCATCCATGGCCACCAGGGCGGCCGGCCGGACGAAAACTCCGCCCCCGTCGGCGTTGCCCACCACGGCCACTTTTTTGCCCTCCCGGCGCAGCATCTCTCCCAGAAGCCCCGGCAGCACCTCTTGGTCCAGGGCCTGGGTGTCGGCCACAATCCCCGCGATTCCGGGCACCACCACGCTGCCGGGTGGCGCGGAGAGCCCGGTGTGGCGGGCAAAGAGAACGGCCCCCGTCTCAGCACTGCCTGCGCCGTCGGAAGGCAAGGCTTCCTCGGCGTTCAAAGCCAGGAGCGCAGAAGGGGAGGTTGCCCCCCTGGCCCCGGCGCCTAAAGTGAGATAGCCGTTCTCCGGCGTGTACCCTCCTGCGGTGCGGGTATTTAAGAGGCCAATGGCCCCTCGCTCCGCAAGCAAGCGGTCGAGGTTGGGCGTGGAGGCCTGGATGAGGTCCGGCAGCCCTGCGGCGGGCACGAGGACGAGCAAGGCCTTGTGGGCTGCGGCGGCCGGGGGAGCGCCCAGGGTCAAGAGCGCCAGGAGAAGCACGAAAGTGGCGCCGGTCTGTGCCCATGACTGAAGGGTCTTCAGGGCCTTTCCTCGCTCAGCTTTGCGCATAGCTCCTCTCCTTCTTTAATACCGCGCGGTACAGGTCGGCGGTCCGCTGGACCATGGCCTCCGCGCTGTACTCGGACTTGACCAGTTGTTGCGCCCGTTCCGCTCTGGCTTTGGCCTCTCGGGGATCGGCCAGCGCGGCCAGGAGGCACTCAGCCAGGCCGGAAGGATCGCCAAGGGGGGCTAGGTACCCCGTTATCCCATTCTGGATCACTTCTGTTACTCCTCCTACTGCGGTGGCCACCACCGGGCAGCCAGCAGCCATGGCCTCCAGGACCGAGAGAGGGGCGCCCTCCGAGAGGGAGGGGAGCACGAAGAGGTCAGCCTGGGCAAGGAGTGCTGGGACGTCGCTCCGGGGGCCGAGGAAGGTGACGCGCTCCTCCAGGGCCAGCTCTTTGGCCAATTCCTCCAGCGCGGCTCTCTGAGGGCCGTCGCCGGCCACGGCCAGGTGAAAGGACGGAAGCCGCCGGGAGGAATGCAGCAGGTGCACCGCCTGCAGGAGGTGCTGCACCCCTTTGGCCGGGATCAGCCGGGCTACGCAGAGGATGAACGGCCGCCGGGGCGGCTGCCACGGGGGCGCTGTGGCTGCTTGCCCCCGGGGGTGTTGGAAGCGCTCGATGGAGATCCCGTTGGGAATGACCACCACCCGGTCAGCCGGCAGCCCCGCTTCTCGAACCAGGCAGTCCCTCATGGCCCGGCTGACCGCTATGATGGCTTCGGTGTGGCGGGCCAGGTGCCGCTCCAGTTTCAGGTAAAGGTGCCGGCGCCAGCCCTGCCAGTCGGGGCGCACGAAGTTGTGGCAGGTATAGATCGCGCGGCCGGCGGCCCAGCGGCAGGCCAGGCGGGCCGGTAGGCTGGCCTTAAAACCGTGGGCGTGCACCAGGTGAAACCTTTCGGCTTTGAGCAAGCGCGTCAAAGCCAGGGCGGCCTGCAGGTCGGAGCGCGGGTCCAGGGCGGCCTTAATCGGCAGGGGGTGGTACCGCCCCCCCCGCTCTCGTGCCAGGGCAATCAAGCCCTCGTCGGCCGCGCCGGCCAGGTCCACCCGAAATTCGGGGGGCAAATGAAAGAGGAGCAGGCGGAGGTGTTCCCTCATCCCGCCTTCTGCCGGCCGGAGGACGTACAAGAGCCGGATTTCTTCAGCCATGCAGCTTGCTCCTTCCATTGCAGGGGGTTGTCTGTTAGCTTATACTAGTATTGACCCGGCATGCGCGGAGAAACTTTTTCTCTGCTGCCGTTCGTTTTACCTTTTGAGAGATGGGCGGTGGGGATGATGATTCAGGCACAGGCCCTGAGCGCCGTCAGGCTGACTGCCAGTGAGCGCCGGCTCTTTGAGGAGTTGGTGCGTAAACACGAGCGCTATGTCTTCAACATTGCCTAT
>JASBVW010000276.1 GCA_029961005.1 Bacillota bacterium | reverse complement strand
AGGAGTTCATCCAGATCGACACCACCAACATCCTCTTCATCTGCGGCGGGGCCTTTGAAGGGCTGGAGAAGATCATCGAGAACCGGATCGGCAAGAAGACCATGGGCTTCGGGGCTGAGGTGCGCACCCGGGAGGAGAAGCCCATCGGCGACATCCTCCGCCAGATCATGCCGGAGGATCTGCTCAAGTTCGGGCTGATCCCCGAGTTTATCGGGCGCCTGCCCATCATCGTGACCCTGGACGCCCTGGACGAGGAGGCTCTGGTGCGCATCCTCACGGAGCCTAAAAACGCCCTGGTGAAGCAGTTTAAGAAGTTCCTGGAGCTGGACGGGGTGGAGCTGGAGTTTACCCCCGAGGCCCTGCGGCTGATTGCTCAGAAGGCGTTGAAGCGCAAGACCGGGGCCCGGGGTTTGCGCTCCATCATCGAAGACTTTATGCTGGATGTGATGTACGAGGTGCCGTCCCAGGACGACATCAAGAAGATCGTCATCAACGAGGCGGCGGTCAACAAAGAAGGTCCTCCCATCATCGTCAAATCCGACAAGCGCGTCAAAAAGAAAGAAGTTACCGCATAAAACCCGGACCGGGGATTTTTCCCCGGTCTTTTCTGTCTTCAAGCCGGGCCCGGTTTGCGGGCTGGCGAATTAAAGCGCAGGGGAGGAAGGCATACTATCCCTGCAACCGATAAGACAGCGGTACGGCAGGGGGCAAGATCGGGTATGGCTTCCAACCTGTTTGGCGTGATCAGCCTTTTTTTTACCATCGTCATCGGGCTCTACTTCTGGAACCTCTTGCGGGCCCAGCAATCCAACCGTTCCGCCGTGGAGCGTGAGTCCAGGAAGGAGATGGAGCGCCTGCAAAAGTTGCGGGCCATCTCCCTGAGCGAACCCCTTTCGGAGAAGACCAGGCCGTCGTCCTTTCGGGAGATCATCGGCCAGGACGACGGCTTGAAAGCGCTCCGGGCAGCCCTGTGCGGCCCCAACCCTCAGCACGTGCTGATTTACGGCCCCCCCGGCGTGGGGAAGACGGCGGCGGCGCGGGTCGTCCTGGAGGAGGCCAAGCGCAACCCCCTCTCTCCTTTTCAGGAGTCGGCCCGCTTTGTGGAGGTGGACGCTACCACCCTGCGCTTTGACGACCGGGGGATCGCCGATCCGTTGATGGGCTCCGTCCACGACCCGATCTATCAAGGTGCGGGGCCGCTGGGCCTGGCCGGCATCCCTCAACCCAAGCCGGGGGCGGTCACCAAGGCCCACGGCGGGGTGCTCTTCATCGATGAGATCGGGGAGTTGCACCCCGTTCAGATGAACAAGCTGCTCAAGGTCCTGGAAGACCGGAAGGTCTTTCTGGAGAGCGCCTACTACAGCTCGGAGGACACCAACATCCCTGCCTACATCCACGAGATCTTCCAGAAGGGCCTGCCGGCAGACTTTCGCCTGGTGGGGGCCACCACTCGGCTGCCGCACGAACTGCCGCCGGCCCTTCGTTCCCGCTGCGTGGAGGTCTTCTTCCGCGCCCTGACGCCGGAGGAGATCGGCCTCATCGCCCACAACGCCGCCAATAAGGTACAGCTCGCCATAGAGGAAGAGGCGGTGCGGGTGATCGAGCAGTATGCCACCAACGGCCGGGAGGCGGTGAACATAGTGCAGATCGCCGCCGGGCTGGCTATCAATGAAGGGCGGCGCCAGATCACCAAGCGAGACGTAGAGTGGGTGGTCAACAGCGGCCAGTACTCTCCCCGGCCGCAGCCCAAGATTCCCTCCGAGCCTCAGGTGGGTTGCGCCACCGGCCTGGCCGTGTACGGACCCAACCTGGGGGCCGTGCTGGAGATAGAGGCCTCGGCTATCCCTGTGCGCAAGGGCAGGGGCCGGCTGACCGTAACCGGGGTGATCGAGGAGGAGGAACTGGGCGGCGCGGGCCGTACGGTGCGCCGCAAGAGCCTGGCCCGGGGTTCGGTGGAGAACGTCCTGACGGTCCTGAAGAGGAACCTGGGCGTCAACCCCTACCGCTATGACATCCACGTCAATTTTCCCGGGGGAGCGCCGGTAGACGGGAGTTCGGCGGGGGTGACGATGGTGACGGCCATCTACTCCGCCATCACCAACCAACCGGTGGATAACCGGGTGGCCATGACGGGCGAGGTCTCAATCCGCGGTTACGTGAAGCCCATCGGGGGAATTGTGCCCAAGATCCGAGCGGCCCGGGAGGCGGGGGTGAAGAAGGTCCTCATTCCGCGGGAAAACTGGCAGGACCTCTTTGCCGATCTGAAGGAGCTGCAGGTGGTGGTGGTGGACCGCATCGAAGAGGTGATCCAACACGCCATCATCTCCCCCGTGGCGCGCCCGGAGCCGGTGGGCTTT
>JASBVW010000275.1 GCA_029961005.1 Bacillota bacterium | reverse complement strand
GCGGGGATGAACTTGGCCGGAGAGTGGAAATCCTCCCTCCGCCGGGCCTGGCGGGGCCTGAAGGGCCTGCCGGCCTATCTCTGCCCCTGGCGGGCTAGGGATGAGCTGGCTGTGCAGATGCCTTTTTTACGCATTGAGCTGGCCCGCCGCACAGGGCTTCAGGTCCCTCACGAGGTGCACATCATCGTGCCTCGGGCCGAGTTCCGCGGCCGGCGGCGCGGGCGCGACGGCTCGGAGTGGGAGTTTGAGGTGATCCTGAGCAGCATCTCCGTGGTCCACGCCCCCCGGCACCCGCCGGCGGGGAGGGGGGCGGCCTCGCTCCTTACCGCCGGCGCTCCGCCGGATCGATGAGCATGGACTGCAGTTTGTCCAAGTCCTCGGTCAGGACCAGGTAGAGATGGGCGGCGGTGGTGACGGCGAAGAAGACAGCCGTCAGGTAGTGGATGGTGCGGACCGTGTTGAGGTTAAGCAGCCAGTCGTGCATCCAGAGCCACTGCAACCGGTTCGGATCGTAAAGGGCAAAGCCCGTCAGGGCCTGGAGCAGAAGGAGAAAGGGCCAAAAGCTGTACAAGAGCTTTTGCCCCGGATTGTACTTGCCGTAATCCGGCACCTCAGGGGCGAGGAAGAGGTAGTAGCGCACCAGAGCCGGCAGCTCCCGCAGATCCGAACGGCGCGGGATCAGCTCCCGGTATTCCCCTGTGGCCAGGCCGAAGTAAAGGCGGGCCACCCAGGTCCAGACGATGAGGTAAGCCGCCGCGAAGTGCCACAGGCGGGCGGTGTCCATGCGGCTGAAGAGGAAGGCCCGGTGCACGTAAGTGATGTAGAAACCGCTGAAGAGGAGGACCAGCATGGACCCCGTGTGCAGCCAGTGCAGGACGCGCAGCCAGCGCGGATGGCGGGGGAGCTGCTGCGTCATCGTTTCCCCTCCCTCCGGATAATTGGTTCATCCGACCTTGCGGACCTAGAGTACCCGGAAGCGGAGCAGCGGCCGATCCGGGGTGATGACCTGGACGGCGCAGGCGTTGCACGGGTCGAAGGAGTGAATGACCCGCACCACCTCGATGGGCCGCTCCGGGTCTTCCACCGGGGTTCCGATGAGCGCTTCCTCCATGGCCCCCCGCTGGCCGCGGGCGTCCCGGGGGGAGTTGTTCCAGGTGGTGGGGGTAACCACCTGGTAGCGGGCCACCTTGTGGTTTTCGATGCGGATCCAGTGGCCCAGGGCCCCCCTCACCGCGTCCACCAGCCCCGCCCCTTCCGCCTCGCGGGGGGGCGACCACGGGGTGATGTGGGGCCGGCCGGGCTCCAGGTCCATCGACCACTGGATGCAAAGCTCGGCCATCTTCTTTGTCTCCAATACCCGGGCGATGACCCGGTCCAGCATGGAGACTCCTTCCCGGTACTCGCCCATTACCCACAGGCGGGCCAGGGGCCCGGTCTCCATGGCTCGGCCCCGGTAGCGCGGGGCCTTCACCCAGGTGTAGGCGCCCTCCTTTTTCCGCGCGGGGAGGTTGGCGAAGTCCAGGGGCCTCTTCACCTCGTCCGCCTGCTGGAACCAGGAGTGGGTAATGTCCTCCTCGATTCCGCTGCGCAAGGTAGAGAGGTCCAAGGGCTCCACCCGCCCGTCCAGGACTACCCCCGGCCGGAAGACCCGGTCCTCCGCCCGGTGGCTCATCTGGTAAAGGCCGTAGGAGATGAGGTTGCCGTGGCCGCGCCCGATCCGCCGATAATCGCTGTAATAGCGGGCGATGATCTCCAGGTCGGGGATCAGGTGGGACTCGATGAACTCCAAGAGCTCCTGGGCGTGGGCGCGGAAGCGCAGCACCCGGTCGGCGGTGGGGGCTAGGGAGGCGCCCCCGGGAAAGATGCCGTGCACGTGCGGCGACTTTCCGCCGAAGACCGCCACCATCGTCTCGGAGCGGCGCTGGATGTCCAGGGCGTCCAGGTAGTGCTGCACCAGGAGGTCGTTTTCCCGCTTCGGGAGCCGGTAATCCCCGGTAGGATAGGGTACGAAGGGTGGGACCTCCGGCAGGCGCACGAAGTCCGGGAAGAGCAAAAAGTAAAAGTGCCGGATGTGGTCCATCAGATAATCGGCGGCGTGCATCATGTTGCGCAGGAGCTGCCCGTTCTTGGGGACCTCCACCGGGGCAGCGTCCTGCAGGGCCAGGGCTGAGGCCATGGCGTGCGAGACCGGGCAGAAGCCGCAGATGCGCTGCATGAGGTAGATCATGTCCTCTGGGGGGCGCCCTTGGGCGATGGTCTCCATGCCCCGATAGAGGGTGGAACTGACCCAGGCCTCCGTCACCCGGCCGCCCTATACCTGCACGGTCACGCTCATGTGCCCCTCCACCCGGGTCACCGGATCGATGAC
>JASBVW010000274.1 GCA_029961005.1 Bacillota bacterium | reverse complement strand
CCCGTAGTTGTCCCGCGAGAGCCAGGCGTCCACCAACTTGGCACCGGTGAGGACCGTTCTCCCCTCCGGGTCCCGAAACTCCAGGACCGCCGTCTTGCCGATCAGCTCAATGGCCCGCTGCTGATCGCGGAGACCGGGCATGTCCACGATGATCTGGCGCTCACCCTTCAGCTGAATGATGGGTTCCGCCACCCCCAGGGCATTGACCCGGCGCTCGATGACCAGCTTGGCCTTGCGCATGGTCTCCGCGTTGACCTTGACCTCCGGGGTATCCTGCCCTTCCAGGACGACGTGGACGCCTCCCCGCAGGTCCAGCCCTAAATTAATGGGGAAAGCGTAGATCAGGAGGCCGGATAGAGCCAATAAGACCAGAATGCCGCCCAGCCTCCACTTGTTAGCCTGTCGCACAAGACTCCCCCCTCAAAAAGCACACCCGATGCCGCGGGCGTACAAAGTCATTATAATCCCGCCCCCCACCCCTGTCAATTCGGGATTCCCAGGCGCAGCTGGGACCGCTTCTCTCTACAGCAGGCGATTGCCGTTGATCACCAGGCCGAACTGGACCCCCAGCCGCTCGGCAGCGGCGCGGCACATCACCATCCGGGTGAGGAAGATCTGGAAGTACTCCATCACCGGGCAGATGGAAACGTCGATGGTCAGCTCCAGGGTGGCTGTGCGGGCCTTTTCGTCTACCTGGAGGAAAGAGTGCTCCACCGCGTAGTTGACCCGGTCGTGGATGTCCAGCTGGGCCGAGCTCTGCGGGTTGACCGCCTGGACCCGGCTGCGGTGGACGTCGCTCTTGTCTGCCAGGATGAGGGCGGCGGCCACGTCGTTGACCGGCTCCCCGTACTCTTCCTCGTGGTTGCCGATGGCCCCCACGATGGCGGCCACTTCTTCCGCAGGGAATTTGAGGTCGGCCAGGATCTGCGCCGCCAACACGGCTCCCGTCTGGCCGTGATGATCGCGGCTGATGACGTTGCCGATGTCGTGAAGATACCCGGCAATGGCCGCCAGCTCGCTGGCCCGGGCGTCGCCTTTCAGGCGGGCGAGCACGTTATGGGCTATCCGTGAGACCAGGTTGGCGTGGCGCTGGCCGTGTTCGGTGAAGCCGGCCGTCCGCAGGTGGTCGTTAGCCAACCGGACGAAGACCTCCACCCACGGGTGGTTCCGCACCTCTTTTAAGGTAATCGGCTGATTACTGCCCACTCTCCACCACTGCTCTTTCTCCTGCCCCGTAGCCGGGCTCACTCTTTCTCCTTTTCATTCACCCGACGCGCCACCCCGGCCCGGGCCAACCTGATCTCCACGCGATCGGCGATGCGGAGGGTGAGGATGTCGTCCTTGATCTGGACGATCTCCCCATAGATTCCCCCTACGGTGACTATTTTATCGCCCTTGTGCAGGCTGGCCAGAAATTGCTGGCGCTCCTTCTGCTGTTTCTGCTGAGGGCGGATCAGCAAGAAGTAGAAGATCACCAACATGACCACAAAGGGGAGCAACGCCTGTACGACACTGGACTGAGGGGCAGCCGCAGCTGCCAGCACGGTGTGCATCCGGACACTCCTCCATTTTATTTTTCTTTCCCGTCTCTTGCCTCTCCGGCACTCTGGCTATTATTCACCGGAGCGTTGGGAAATCCTCTTCTCACTGCGCCAGGGATCGTGCCTTTCCCACCAGGACCGGCGAAACTCCTCGAAGGTGCCCTTCTCAATGGCGCAGCGCAACTCCCGCATCAACCGCAGAAGGTAGTACAGGTTGTGATAAGTGGCCAGGCGAAGGGCCAAAAGTTCCTGCGCCTTGAAGAGGTGGCGCAGGTAGGCGCGGGTGTAGTGGCGGCAAACGTAACAGTCGCACTCCGGATCCGGGGGGTTAAAGTCCCGGGCATAGGCGGCGTCCCGCAGGATGAGGCGGCTGCGGCCGGCGAAGATGGTGCCGTGGCGGGCGATGCGCGTGGGCAGGACGCAATCAAAGAGGTCAACCCCCCGCGCCACTCCTTCCACCAAGCAGTCGGGCGATCCCACCCCCATCAGGTAGCGGGGGCGGTCGGCGGGCAGGAGGGGCAGCGTCCATTCCAAGACTTGATACATCTCCGAGCGCGGCTCTCCCACAGAGAGTCCTCCAATGGCGTAACCCGGGAAATCCAGCTCCACCAGGGCGCGGGCGCACTCTGTCCGCAAATCCCGGTGACCCCCGCCCTGGACGATGCCGAAGAGGGCCTGATCCCGCCGCCGATGGACCCGCCGGCAGCGTTCGGCCCACTCCAGGGTCAGGCGCACAGAGGCCTCAAGGTACGAGCGATCCGCCGAAAAGGGCGGGCACTCGTCCAAGACCATGATAATGTCAGCCCCCAGGTCTTCCTGGATCTCGATAGCCTTCTCAGGGCTGAGAAAGTGCTCCGCAC
>JASBVW010000273.1 GCA_029961005.1 Bacillota bacterium | reverse complement strand
GGGGATAGGTTCCCGGGTCAGGCTCCGGGACGTAGATTCCGGGGAAAGCTTGGAGTTCATCCTGGTGGGTTCGGCGGAGTCGGACCCGGCGCAGAACCGGATCTCCAACGAGTCGCCGGTGGGCCGGGCCATCATGGGGCGCAGAGCGGGGGAAGTGGTGGAGGTGGCCGTCCCGGACGGAATTATCCACTATAAAATCGAAGAGGTACACCGTTGACCGCTGCCCTGGGCAGGGGCCTTCGGTTGCGGGAAGAGGGCAGCAAAGCGAAGGCCGCCAGGGGATGAGCGGCCTTTTCTCTTTCTGGGGGTTGGGGAAGAGTGCTGGAGGGCGCGGACGAACTGACGCAGATACGCCTAAAGAAGCTCGAGGAGCTGCGGAAGCGGGGCGAGGATCCTTTTCTACATACTGCTTTTCCCCGCACTCATTCCGCTGCCCAGGCGGTGGCTTTGCAGGAGGAGGCCGAGGCGGGGGAGTCTGCCCGCGGCGAAGGGGTGCGCGGCCCTGTGGTCCGGCTGGCCGGGCGCTTGATGGCCCTGCGCTTGCACGGCAAGGCGGCCTTTGCGGACCTCCAGGACGAATCCGGGCGCATTCAGCTCCACGCCCGCCTGGATCGGTTGGGGGAGGGGCCCTTTCGGGCCTTTATCGAGCTGGATCTGGGAGATGTGGTGGGCGTAGAGGGGCAGCTCTTCCGCACCCGGCGGGGAGAGGTGACGGTGGAGCTAGCCAGCTTTCGCCTTTTGGCCAAAGCTCTGCACCCGCTTCCCGAGAAGTGGCACGGGCTTAAAGACGTGGACCTTCGCTACCGGCAGCGGTACCTGGACTTGATCGTCAACCCGGAGGTCAGGCGGGTCTTTCTCACCCGCAGCCGGGTTATTGCCGCAATCCGGCGCTTTCTGTGCGAGCGGGGCTTCATCGAGGTCGAGACCCCCATGCTTCACCCCATCGCCGGGGGAGCCAACGCGCGGCCGTTTATCACCTACCACAACGCCCTGGACATGAACCTTTACCTCCGCATCGCCCCTGAACTCTATCTCAAGCGCCTCATCGTGGGCGGGTTCGAGAAGGTCTTTGAGCTGGGGAAGAACTTCCGCAACGAAGGCATCTCCATCAAGCACAACCAGGAGTACACCTCGCTGGAGCTTTACCAGGCCTACGCGGACCGAGAGGAGATGATGCGCCTGACCGAGGAGATCGTGGCCACGGTGGCCCAGGAGGTCTTGGGTGGCCTCCGCCTGACCTACCAGGGCCGCGCGATCGACCTCACCCCCCCCTGGCGGAGGTTGTCCATGGCCGAAGCCGTCCGACAGGTGGTGGGGGTCGACTTCCTCGCCCTGCGCAGTGACGAAGAGGCCCGTCAGGCGGCGCGAAGGCTGGGGGTGGAGGTGGAGCAGAGCTGGGGCTGGGGCAAAGCCTTGACGGCCGTCTTTGAGGAGAAGGTGGAGGAGACCCTGGTGCAGCCCACCTTCATCCTCGACCACCCGGTGGAGGTTTCGCCCCTGGCCAAGCGTAAACCGGACGATCCCCGCCTGTCCTTGCGCTTTGAACCCTACATCAACGGTTGGGAGATCGCCAACGGCTTTGCCGAACTGAATGACCCCCTGGATCAACGCCAGCGCTTCCAGGAGCAGATGGCGCGCCGGACCGCCGGCGACGAGGAGGCCCACATGATGGACGAGGACTTCCTGCTGGCGCTGGAGTACGGCATGCCGCCCACCGGCGGATTGGGCATCGGCATCGACCGCCTGGTCATGCTCCTGACGGACTCCGCCTCCATCCGGGACGTGATTCTCTTTCCCCATATGCGGCCGCGGGGGTAAGCCGCCCTCCGGCGACGGGTTGCTGCCGGCGTGAATAAAGGTTTTAACTCCAGGAAAGGCTATCCGCGCCATCCGAGTGGAGGGCGCGGATACTTTTTGCCTTTCAGGGGGTGAGCGCGTGTTAACCCGCCGAGAGTTTCTGAGACTGGCCTCTACCGCCCTGACGGGGCTGACTCTTTCCGAGCTCTTGCTGCCGGATTTTTATCGGATCTTCGCCGAACCGCCGCCTCAGGAGCGGGTGCGGTGGTCTACCTGGAGATCTGTACCTGCAGCGGGGATATCATGTCTTTCATGAACGTGGTGGACCCGGACCTGGCCGAGGTGATGTTCCGCGTCATCGACCTGCGCTTCCAAAATACGCTGATGCCCGCCCAGGGAGAAGCGGCCCTGGCTCTTCTGGACGAAGCCCGGGCGCGCTGGGCGGGGCGCTACATCCTGGTGGTGGAAGGGACGGTGCCCACCCGCTTTGCCGGCCGGGCCTCGGTGGTGGCGGACCGGAAAGGTGTGCCCATCACCGGCCTGGAGGCGGTGCGGCTCCTGGCGGAGCGGGCGCGGGCGGTGGTGGCCAACGGGGTCTGCGCCTCTTTCGGCGGGG
>JASBVW010000272.1 GCA_029961005.1 Bacillota bacterium | reverse complement strand
CAAGAAGGTTGTTGTTGCCCCGGAAGCGCCGGCGGCGGTGGGCCCGTATGCGCAGGCTGTCCGGGCCGGAGGGTTGCTCTTTCTTTCTGGCCAGATCCCCCTCGACCCTCAGACCGGGGAAGTGCCGGAGGGGATTGAAGCCCAGACCCGGCGGGTCCTGGAGAATATCAAGGCCGTGTTGAAGGCCGAGGGGCTTTCTTTGGCCGATCTGGTCAAGACGACCATCTTTCTGACCGACATCAACGACTTCGCGGCGGTCAACCAGGTTTACGGAGCGTACTTTCCCGACCATCCGCCGGCCCGGTCGACGGTGGCCGTTCAGGCCCTGCCGCGCGGGGTGCGCGTCGAAATAGAAGCCGTCGCGGTCTATCCGGCGGCTTCCTCTTAATGAAATGAGATTATGGTCTTAATGTAATGGGATATGGTATGATCTAGCTGTGTTTCCTCATCATTCGCAGGAGCGGGAGGGGTACCGGTGCTGACCATCTATAAAACCACTTTGAACGGCGAACTGGTGACCACAGACGTCTTAACCGAGAAGGGGAATTGGATTAATCTGGTGGCCCCTTCCGAGGCTGAGCTCCAGCGGGTAAGCCAGGAGCTTGGCATCTCTTTGGACTTCCTGCGCGCTCCCTTGGACGAAGAGGAGATCCCCCGGATCGAGGCAGAAGAGTGTCAGGTCCTGGTCTTGATCAGCATCCCGGTGGTGAGGGAGGATCGAGGCTCCACAATTTACGATACCATCCCGCTGGGCATCATCGTCACGGAGGATAACCTCGTCACGGTCTGCCTGCGGGAGAACGCGGTCCTGGAGGAATTTATCACTACCCGGCCCAAATCCTTTTATACTTTTAAGAAGACCCGCTTCCTCCTGCAGATCCTCTTCAAGACGGCCACCCTCTACCTCAAGTACTTGCGTCAGATCGACCGGCAGACCGGCGAAATCGAAGAGCGCCTCCAGCGCTCTATGAAGAACGAAGAGCTGGTCAGGCTGCTGAACCTGGGCAAGAGCCTGGTTTACTTCACCACTTCGCTCAAGGCCAACGAGATCGTCATGGAAAAGCTGCTGCGGACCCAACTGGCCAAAGTCGACCCGGATTCGCAGGCTGCAGCCCGGGTGGTGAAGATGTACCCGGAGGACGAAGACCTGCTGGAGGATGTCATCACCGAGAACAAGCAGGCCATCGAAATGGGGGACATCTACACCAACATCCTGAACGGAATGATGGATGCCTTCGCCTCCATCATCTCCAATAACCTCAACATGGTCATGAAGTTCTTGACCTCGGTCACCATCGTCCTTTCCCTCCCCACCATGGTGGCCAGCTTTTACGGGATGAACGTCTCCCTGCCCTTTCAAGACTCGCCCCTTGCCTTCCCGGGTATCATGGGCTTGTCGCTGGCCGTCTCCCTGGTGGGCGTCTACCTCCTGGCGCGGCAGAAGATGTTCTGATGACCTGTAAAGGCGGGGCGCCTTCGAGCGCCCCGCCTTTCTGGTTCGGTGGTTTGGTGCGGGCTCACCGCGGCACCGGTACCCGAAGGACTTGCCCCACGCGGATGATGTCGGTGGTGAGGTTGTTCAGGGCGCGCAGTTCGGAGACGGTGGTTCCGAACCGCTGCGCCAGCCGGTAGAGGGTATCGCCGGGTTGCACCACGTACCGGGTGGTCAGGGCGGGGGCGGGCACCCGCAGCACCTGGCCGGGGACGATGAGGTCGCCGGGGAGGTTGTTCAACTGCCGCAGGGTGGCGATGGTGGTGTTGAAGGACTGGGCGATGCGGAAGAGGGTGTCGCCCGGCCTGACCACGTAAGTGATCGTGCCCGGCGTGGGGGGAGCCGGCGGTGGCGGCGCCGGGGGCGGCGGCGCGGGGGCCGCTCCTCCCGGGATGACCAGAGTCTGGCCGGGGAAGAGCACGTCCGTGCGGAGGTTGTTGGCCGCGCGGATGGCCGCTACGGTGGTGCCGAAGCGCTGGGCGATAATGTACAGAGAGTCGCCGGGGCGCACGGTGTAAGTCCGGGTGGGCACGGGAACCTCTACTCCCCTGATGATCCGCACCGGGGTGCCGACGTTGAGCAAGGGAAAGATGGACTCTATATCTTGGTTGTACATGCGGATGCACCCGTTGGAGACTGCCAGGCCTATGGATGAAGGGGCGTTGGTGCCGTGGATGCCGATCCCGTTGGTCGTCAGCCCCAGCCAACGGGTGCCGAAGGGCCCGCCCGGGTTGACGGCCTTGTTGCGGATGCGAAAGGTGCCCAAGGGGGTAGGAGTGGCCGGTTTTCCCACGGCTACAGAGAAGAAGGAGAGCCTGGTTCCCCCCCGGAGCAGGGTCAAGATCCTGCGCCCCCGGTCTATTTCTACGCTGTATTGGCCGGGGGCCTGGGCCGGCTCGACCTCTTCAGCCTCTCCTGCTCCCGCGTCGGGCTCCAGCTCCGGGCTGATGG
>JASBVW010000271.1 GCA_029961005.1 Bacillota bacterium | reverse complement strand
GAGGGGGAGAAGACCTACCGGGTGACGCGCCGCCCCTTTACTGTGGAGTACAGGTCCGCCGAACGCACCCTCACCGTGCGTGCCCAGCAGGCCGAGCTGGACCGGCTGGTGCTGGAGATCACCCTGGCCACGGGGCTTAACCTCCTGGTGGAGAAGGGGGCGGAAGCCAAGGTCAGCATCACCATCGTCAACATGCCCCTGGAGACAGCCCTGCGCGCCCTGGCGGAGAGCCAGGGGCTGCGCCTGGTCCAGCGGGAAGGCTACTATACCTTTTCCGCAGGCGGATTGGCCGCCCCCGGCGGCTTCCTCTCCGTAGAGGTCAAAGACGGCCTCCTGACCCTGGAAGCGCGGGAGGCTGACCTCAACGCAGTCCTGAACGAAGTGGCCGCCAAGGGCAAGCTCAACCTCATCGCGGACCGGGAGGCCAAGGGTCCCCTTACCGGCTCCCTGCGGGAGCTGCCCCTGCTTACCGGCCTGCGCGCCTTCCTGGAGGCCAACGGCTTCCAGCTGGTGGAGCGCTACGGCACCTACCTGGTGCGCCGGGCCCCGCCCAACAACAGCCTCTCCATCACGGTCAAGGAGGGGGGCAAGCTGGACCTGGCGGTCTTCGGCACCGACCTGGCCGCCGTGCTGCGAGAGCTGGCCGAGCGGACGGGGGTGAACATGGTGACCTACAATTACGTCCGCTCCCAGGTCAACGACGTGCGCCTGCGGGACGTGACCCTGGAGGAAGCCCTGGACTTTCTGCTCAAGGGAACCAACTTCACCTACCGCAAGGAAGGCGAAACCTACCTCATCGGCGACGGCGCCACCCTGCGCGCTGACTCCCTCGACTTGATCGAAACGCGCCTCATCCCGCTCCGCTACCTCGCGGCTGAGACCTTGCCCACCCTGCTGCCTCAATCTTTCCCGGCCAACAGCGTTCGGATCTTAAAAGAACAGAACGCCATCTCGGTGACGGGCACCCCGGCTTTCATCGCCCGGGTGGAGCGCTACCTGGAGAAGATCGACCAGCCTCCCCAGGTGGACAATGAAGTCCTCTCCCTGCACCACATCAACGCTGAGGACCTGCCCAAGCTCCTGCCGCCCAACATCGACAAGAACGGCATCCTGGTCCTGAAAGACCAGAACGCCGTGGTGGTCACCGGCACTGAGCGCTACCGCGCCACCGTCCGCTCCTACCTGGAGCAAATCGACGTGCCAGCTCAGCAGATCCTCTTCGACGTGCTGGTGGTGGAGTACAGTGAAGACACGGCCGCCAAGTTTAACTTGAAGCTGGAGTACCAGGAGGGGCCGGTCAGCGCCACCCTGGGCACCCCGGATGGCAACCCCTTGATCGCCTCTTACACCGCCGGCACCACCGTCCTGCCGCCCACCTTCCGGGCCGACCTCAACGCCCTGATCCAGGACGGCAAGGCCAAGGTGCTGGCCAACCCCAAGATCTCCACCTTGCACGGGCGGCCTGCCCAGTTCAGCGTCTTGACCAAACGGCGCTACTGGGATCCGCGCTTTGAGAATCAGAGCACCAGTGGGAGCACCAGCGGAGGGGGGACAAGTGTCACCAGCGGAACCACGCCTTCGGACACCTGGCCCTCCGGCGTCATCCGCTCCATCGACACCGGTGTCAAGTTGGACATCAAGCCGTGGGTGACGGCCTCGGGCGAGATCACCATGGAGATCCAGCCGGAGATCAGCGACTCCACCGACACTGGCACCAGCGGCTTGCCGCAAACCAACGAGCGCAGCGCCCGGACCACCGTGCGGGTGCGGACCGGCGAGACGGTAATCATCGGCGGCCTCATTCAGACCACTACGCACCAAAAGGTAACCAAGGTGCCCATCCTGGGCGACCTCCCCCTTCTGGGAGGTCTTTTCCGGGGCCATGACTCTAGCCAGCAGCGGAGCGAGTTTGTCATCTACATCACGCCCCACCTGGTCACCGCCGCCACCACCCCGGCCGAGCTGAGCAACCCCATGTGGACCCCGGGGGAGGAGAAGCGCCCCGGCATCCCCTCCTTCGATCAGTCCGGCTCCGGGGCAGCGGAAGAACCGGCCGCAAAAGAAGCGCCCCCGCCTCCGGAGTGATAAACCGGACGGCTCCCGATCGCGCCTCGCAGGCCTCTGACCGCACCGCTGCCTTGAGCGGAAAACCGGCCGAAGTCCAGGTGTGTGGCAGCCGGCATACCCGGGGCACGCAGAGCAGGTCGGTTTGCTCAGACCTCGGGGACGATCTGGAAACCCATCCCCACCTGGAGAAAATGTTGATCCTCGGTCAGAACCTGTGTTATTCCGCGCTCCCGCATTACAGCCATAGAGGTTAAATCAGTAAAAGAGAGCTGTGGCTTGTCGTTGAACCGCAGCCGCAGCTTCCAGGCCGCGGCAAAGCGCGCGGGAGTGACTCTTTCCACGATGAGATACCCCTGGTCCGCCGCCGCCAGTATCCCCGCTACGAAACTGCAGGCCTCGCTGAAGACCTCCCGCCGGAAAAGAAGCGTAATTACC
>JASBVW010000270.1 GCA_029961005.1 Bacillota bacterium | reverse complement strand
GCGTTGTCCCCCACTGCGCGGGCGCGGGCGATCTTGTCGTTCAACTCGGCGATCTGGGTGGCCAGGGTGTCGATCCGGTCCACCTTCACCGCCACCGCCTCGTCTACCGCCGCCCGCAGCTGCTCCAATTGCAGGTAGGTGTGGTTCAAGACATTGGTCAGAGCTACGGCCTTTTGCACCACCACTGCCCGCGTCGCCCCGTTTTCCGGGTTCTTGCTCAGGTCTTGTAAGGCCTTCCAAAAGGCATCCAGGGCACCCCGCACCCCGGTATCCGAAGGCTCGTTCACGATCAGCTCCACCTGAGAAAGTTGGTCGCGCCGAACCTCCCAGCGGCCTAAGGCCTGGCTCTCGTAGCGGATCTGCCCTTCCAAAAAGGCATCCCTCATCCGCTCGATGGCCGCGATCTCCATACCGGTGCCGATCTGCCCCGGAATCCCCGGCCGCAGGAAGGACGGCATGGTAAAAGGATCAGTAGCCTCCAAGCGCGCCACCTGCCGGGAGTAACCAGGCGTGTTGGCGTTGGCAATGTTGTGCCCCGTCAGGTCCAGGGCCCGCTGCTGGGCAAAGAGGGCGCGGCGCGCCGTCTCCAGCCCAAAGAAAGTGGTGCGCATCTTCTTCTCACCTCATTAGTTGCTCCCAACTTTTGGGGCAGGCCGCCTTCCCCCTCAGGCGCGCACATCCAGCACGGACGGGCGGGACTTCCCTTTCCCCTCCGCATCCCGCCCTTCTTGGGAATAAGTCGGCCCTTCGGGCTTCGGATTCACCAGTAGATCCAGCGAGTAATTGATGAAAGCCAGCTCCCGCTCTATGAGTGCACTATTAAGGTGGTTGACCCGTTTCAGCTCTTCCAGTACCCCGATGATCTCACTATGCAAGCGCCGCAGAGTCTCGCCGTGACTTTGTCCCGCCAGCTGGGCGAGGCGGGCCAAGGTCAACTCCCCCAGGGGCACGTGAAAATGCTCCGCTAAGACCTGGAGCGACTCCAGGCGCCGCTGCTCGATCTCCACCGCCTGGGAGATGAGCTCGGACTCTTCTTCACTGAGGCGCTCCAGTTCCTTGACCTCTCTGGCTGCCAGGACGCCGGTCTTCTTCTGACCGAGCTCCAACAGCCGCCGATAGACGGCCACCTCTTCGGCCAAAGCCTTTTCTAGCATCGTCAGCTCGGTCATAGACCCCCCGCCATTTCCTGCATTTTTAAAGCAGGCTGTCCACCAGGCTCCGGCAGATCATCTTCTCGGCGATCTCTTCTCCGGAGCGGTTATACACTCCTGTCTTAATCGCCCGTTTCAGGGCCTCGACCCGCTCCTCCCGTACTTCTGGGATTTGGCTGACCAGGCGCTTCAGCTCCTGCAGTTCTTGGTTGCCCGCAGTAAAAGGCGCCTGCCCTGACCGCTCCCAAGCCGGCTCCACGGCCTTCTGTTGAGCATAGGCTTTCAAAACATGCTGCACTTGCTGCACTGAGATCAACACAGGCCGCTCACCCCTCTTTACTGCTACGGTCTTTATCGGCAGACTTCTTCTCCGGATTAAGCGGTATCCTCTCCCTCTCACCCAACATGCGCTCGGCAGTATACATCCGCCCCGTTTGCTTGATCTTGCCCGGCTCGGGCTCCGGGGCTGCCGGTGCGGGCCTGGCGCTTCCCTGCAGTTCGCGCCCCAGCTCCTCCGCGCATTGTTTACAGTACCTTCCGCCGGGAATGGGCCTCCCGCACCGCTCGCACTCGGTCATCAAGTGAAACTCCGTGCTAATGAGCCGCCCCTCCCGCAGCCACTGCTGGATCAGGTGCTGGTCGACTTCAGTGGCCTCTGCAACTTCCATTACCGTAGCGCGCGGGTTCTCCCGCAAATATCGGCGCACCCGTTCAAAGTCTTCTTCCTCTTTGCGAACACATTCCGGGCAGATGGGCTTATTCACATACGCGAAGAGCTTTCCACAGCGAATACAGTTCCTTAACTCCACCTCTCTGCCCCCCAGCTCTTCGTTTCTTTTACCCTTCTTTTCCCCGCCCTGCTCCTCGTTTCCTGCCCTACCTCCGCTGCTTCTTACCTCATCCCTGCCAGTCCGCCCTCGTCACCCCGATAGCCAAGACAAAGGCGGAGACGCTCCTCGCCCCTGCTCGCAAAAGAGCGCGGGCACATTCTTCCACCGTAGCGCCGGTGGTATAGATATCGTCTACCAACAGGAGGTGGAGGCCTCTCAGGGAGGCCGGCCTGGTGACGCCAAACGCCCCCTTCACATTGTCAAACCGCTGCTCTTCCGCACTTTCCATCTGGGGACGGGTCTCCCGCCGGCGAATCAGAACCTGGCGCAAGTGGGGAAGCCGAAGCCTTTTATGTATATATTCGGCAAAAATGGCCGCCTGGTTAAATCCCCTCTGCGCCTGGCGGGCTGGAGCTAAAGGAACCGCCACCACGGCCTGGCAACCCCGCAACTCCTCCTCCGCCAGCACAGCCTCTCCTGCCAGCTGCCCCAGGGCTTCCGCCAACTCCCTTTCTCCATTAAA
>JASBVW010000269.1 GCA_029961005.1 Bacillota bacterium | reverse complement strand
TCCCCGGGGGAGCTCCGGGGACGACGGTGGCCAGCGCTCCCGGGACCTTCACCGTGGATACCTCCCAGCCCTTCGTAGAGTTTGCCATCCGCGAAGGGAGCGAGACGGGAAGTACCCGCGTGACTCTGGACATCACCAGGCTGCAGCCGCGCCGGGGCGGGGCGCCGCTGACCGGGCTGCGGGTGCGCGACTGGGCCGAGGGGCTACCCCCCGCCCAGGGCTGGCGGGAGTACGACCTGAGCGCAGCTCCTCTGACCTCCCTCCCCTGGGAACTTCCCGCGGGGGATGGCTTTAAGACGGTGGAGATGCAGGTGGGGGACGGGGTCGGCTGGAGCGGCAGCTTTTACCAGACCATCCACCTGGATACCACGCCGCCCCGGCCACCCGTTTGGAAGGCGGTACGAGGCGGCGTGCAGGCCATCCAGGTGGCCTGGTACGAAGCCTCTGATGCCACTCCCGCGGGGGATCCCGGCTCCGGGGTGGTGGGCTACGACCTCGAGTACGACCGGAGCGGCGACACCGCGGGCTGGCTCCCCTGGGCCAGCGGCCTTACTGAATTAGAGAGGGACCTGCAAAATGCCGGTTTGGGCCATAACGAAAGGGTGGTCTTCCGGATCAGGGCCCGGGATAGGGTAGGGCTTGTTTCGGCCTGGTCCGAGAAGACGGCCTACACCCTGCCGGAAGAGAGCCTACTTTCCCTGGTCACTACGGGACAGGATGGCGTGTGGGGGCATTACCTGCAGTTGAGGATCGACCTGGTGGCAGCGGCGGATTACGCAATTGAGCTCCTCGAAGGCTCGGACCCGGGCGGCAACGGCACGGATCCGCTCCACCCCATCTTTTACGAAGGCGGAGTCCCCTATTACCGGGATGGCGGCCTTATGCCTCACGGCAGATACCGCTACCGCGTGGTGACCTTAAATCCCCTGGGGGAGCGGACCTTCGGCCCGGCGCAGGAGTTTATGGTGGACAATATTCCTCCGTCGCGGCCGCAGGTGGTGGCGCCTAACGAGCCGGAAGCAGGGTGGGTCAACCGGGACAGGGTGGTCTTGCAGTTCCGGGCCGGCGGGGATGTGGATCTGGATCAACTGACCTACACCTTCAGCCTCTGGGACGAGGGTGACCATTACCTGGTCCAGGACCAAGTGATCCCGCCGGAGATGGTGCTCAAGGGGGTCACGCCCGAAGTGGCCGGCTTGGTGGACGGCAAGACCTACTACTGGCGCCTGAAGGTGACGGACAACTACGGGGCCAGCACCTTGAGCGAAAAGGCGCAGTTCCGCGTAGACCTGACGCCTCCTCACATCAATGTGGGCCCCCTGGCTGAGGACTGGGTCCCCGCGCAGGAGATCAAGGTCGAGGCCTCCGATGCCGGCAGCGGGCTGGCCCGTTTGGCGTACCAGTGGAATGAGGGACCGGATTGGATTCTCATCGGTTCGGGCGAGACGCTTTCTGCCCCGCAGGGGGCGAATCTCCTCACAGTGAGGGCCGTGGACGTGGCCGGGAATGAAACGGTCACCGCACCGGGGTATCTGGTGAAGGTGGACCAGACCCCGCCCGCGCTGGCAGGGGTCCAGGTCCAAGGAGCCATCCCCGTCCCCCAGCCGGGCTCGGGCACCATCACCTGGGTGAGCTCCAACCGGGATGGCCTCTTGGCCACCTGGCGGCTGCAGGATCTGGAGTCGGGGGTGGCGGGCTACCGCTGCTCCCTGGTCAGGGAGGGGCAGGCCGCCGACCTGAGCCAGCTCCCCTGGCGAGAGGAAGCGGGTGCCGCCGGTTCCTACCGCGTCTTTGTCCCCGGTGTGCTGGCGGACGGAGAAGTCTGGCGGGTGGCGGTCCAGGGCCGCAATAAAGTTGGTCTGGCCACGGAGGTGGAGCTGAGCCAGCCGGTGCTCATCGACGGCAGCGCCCCCCAGGTCAGCGTCCGGGTCACAGGCGGCGTGCGGGAAGTGGGCGGCAACCTCTACACCGGCGATTTCAGCCGGGTGCAGCTTCAGGTGAACGCTGCCGACCCGCACTCCGGGATCGCCGAGATCAGGTACCTCTTGACTGAGGATCCCGCCGCCACCCAGGGCGAAGAGGGAGTTGCTGCGCTTGAGGATCTTCTGGCTGCTCAGAACCTGGTCAACGGCGCTGCTTATTACCTGGTGGTGCGCGTTAAGAACGGAGCAGGGCTGGTGGCTGAGGCTTCAACCCCGGCCATCCGGCTGGACCATACCCCGCCGGTGATCGCCTCCCTCAAGGACGAGGGCACGGTGCAGAGGGAGAGGACGCAACTGGCCTTCCAGGTAGAGGCCGGGGACCCGGAGAGCGGGCTGGCGTCTTTGCGCTACGCCATAGGCACCCAGGCCGGCAGCGCCGATGTCAGCGCCGACCTGGCCGGTGCGAAAGACGGCTGGGTGGAGATCAAAGAACCGCTCCCCCGCTTGGACGTAGTGGTGGGGGGCCTTGACCTCGGCGAAGAAAAGACCTACTACATTACGGTGGTGGCGGCCAACGGGGCGGGAGGGGAGACCAGGCTCTCCACCGATGGCATCACCGTAAACAGCTCTTTGCCGGCGGCGCCCAGGGTGGTGGACGACGGCA
>JASBVW010000004.1 GCA_029961005.1 Bacillota bacterium | reverse complement strand
CTGCTGCCGCTCGGGCGCCACGGAAACGATAACTACCGGCGCCTCCACCAAGGTGCTGATGTGCTCAATGTAGCGCTGCGCCTGGGGAGGCAGCTCAGCTACGCTTTTAATCTTTGGCGGGAACTCCCCCCAGCCGGGCAATTCGTCGTACACCGGTTCGCACTCTGCTAAAACCCGGACGTCAGCTGGCAGGTCCGAGAGCACCCGGCCGCGGTGCCGGTAGGCCCGACAGATCCGCACCACCTCCAAGCCGCTCAACACATCCAGACTCATGAGCGCCAGGCCCGAGAGCCCGTTGATGCGGGCGGCGTACCTCACCACCACCGCATCGAACCAACCGCACCGGCGCGGGCGGCCGGTGGTGGTCCCGTATTCGCGGCCCCGCTCCCGGATGCGGTCTCCGAGCTCGTTGCAGAGTTCTGTGGGAAAAGGCCCTTCGCCCACCCTGGTGGTGTAGGCCTTGGCTACGCCCAAAACCTTGTCTAGCAGCGTGGGGCCGATCCCTCCTCCCACGGAGGCTCCGCCCGCCGTGGCCGAGGAGGAGGTGACAAACGGGTACGTGCCGTGATCGACGTCCAGCAGCGTCCCCTGTGCCCCCTCGAAGAGGACCTTTCGCCCTTCCCGTACAGCCTGGTATAGGTAGGCAGAGGTGTCTGCCACCATGGGCGCCAGGCGCCGCCCGTACTCGGCGTACTCCTCGACCAAGGCCTCTAACTCAAAGCCCGGGCGGCCGTACACCTTTTCTAGAACGGCATTTTTGAAAGGAAGAATCTGCTGCAACCGCTCACGGAGAGCCGCGCGGTCCAGCAGGTCCGCCACGCGGATCCCCAAGCGCGCCGCTTTATCCGCGTAACAAGGGCCGATGCCCCGCCCTGTCGTTCCGATCTTCTTCCCCGCCCCTCGCTCCTCCTCTTCCAACTGGTCTAACAGGCGGTGGTACGGCATGATCACGTGCGCCCGGGGGCTGATCAACAGCTCACCCATCCGTATCCCCCGGGCCCGCAGGCCCTCCAGCTCCTGAAAGACCACCACCGGGTCTATCACCACCCCATTCCCAATGAGGCAAGTGGCGCGGGGGTTAAGAATTCCGGCGGGAATCAGGTGCAGCTTGAAGACCTCCCCGTCGACCGTCACGGTATGGCCGGCGTTGTTTCCCCCTTGATAGCGGACGACCACATCCGCCCTGGCCGCCAACAGATCCGTGACCTTCCCCTTGCCCTCGTCGCCCCACTGGGTCCCGACAATGACTACCGACGGCACCCTCGTGCCTCCCTTCTCCCTTCCTGTGCCTGCAGATCCAGCTTAGCAAATGAGGTCCGGTGCGTCAATAATCCTTCCCCGGCGGGCTCCGCAAGGGAACGCAGGCCTCGCCTGACGTCAAAATTTTCCGTCTTCTTGGCAAAAAGGATAAGTTTCCAAACCAGAGAAAGGATTTTCGCCTCCAAAGACGAATAACAGGAAGTGCAGTGCCCGGAAAAGGCAAGGAGAAAGGATTGAAGATCGACCGTGCGGCCTTATGGGCCTATGCTAAGTACGCCAACATCGCCTTGTCTTTTGGGGTCACTACTGCTGTCAGTATCCTCTTGGGTTACTGGGGTGGGAACTGGGTCGATCGTCGACTGGGTACCTTCCCCATCTTTATGGTGCTGGGAGTGCTCCTAGGGGTGGGGGCTTCTTTTAAGTCCCTCTTTGATTTGGTGGCAGCCCTCGAGCGCCTGGAGGGGCGCAGAAAAAGTCCAAGGCGGGGGCGCCAAAGGCGAAGATGAAGGCTTCTTCTTTTCAAACCAGGGCAGTAGAGATCGTACTCAGCGGCCTCCTGGTGGCAGGTTTGGTTTATTGCCGCTATGGAGCTCGCCCGGCCTGGGGCGTACTGGTAGGGGCTCCGGTGGGCCTCTTCAATCTCTGGCTTTTGCTCTCGGGCTTGGAAGAGAGGCAACGACTCCTGCAGCGGTTTCTCTTCCGGCTGGGCTTGGATGTGGTGGTAATATTGGCCGCTTTGCCCTTGGGCCTGGAGTTCCTGCTGGGGGTAGTGGGAGGGTTGCTGGTGCAAATCTTGCCCTACTTCGTCGAGTTTCTCCTCAGCCCGTTTTTTGTTCGGGTAGAGCCGAATGATCAGCGCTAAGAGGTGAGATAAGTGCCACCGGAAAAACTGCACGAATTGGCAGCCGTCCTCGAACACCTGGCTCCCCACACCTTATTTTCTTTGGGGCCGGTCACGATCACTTCGACCGTCATCAATACACTCATCATCGACGCGGTCTTGATCTTCTTTGTTTACCTGGCCACGCGCCGGCTGAGTTATATCCCCACCGGCGTCCAGCATATTTTGGAAATGGCCGTGGAATTCATCTACGGGCTGCTCGAGCCCGGCCTGGGCCGGCACGGCCGGCGGTACCTGTGGTTTATCGGGACCCTCTTCATACTCATTCTGACCATGAACCTGAGCTGGTTCATCCCGGGCATGATCCCTCCCACCACCGACATCAGCACCACCTTCGGGCTGGGAGTGGCCACCATTCTGACGGTGCATACCCTGACCGCCCGGAAGAAGGGGCTGCACCACTACATTCAACACTACCTGGAGCCTTCTCCCCTGCTCGCTCCCCTGATGGTCATTGAGGAGCTGGTTAAGCCATTCTCCCTGGCCATCCGTCTCTTCGGCAACATGTTCGGCGAGAAGATGGTCGTCACCGTGCTCTTTATTCTGGCACCGGTGCTGATGCCCACGCCAATCATGCTTTTGGGCGTCATTATGGGCATCATTCAAGCTTTCGTTTTCACGCTCTTGGCGGTCACTTACCTGACCATCCTGACCCAAGGGCATTAACCAAAACCAGATCAAGGGGAGACCCTGAGAAGGGGGTGAAAAAAGATGCCGGGAGGTTTGCAGTTTATCGGCGTAGGAATCACCTTGGCCCTCGTTGCCATGTGTTCCGCGCTGGGCCAGGCCTTCGCAACCGGGAAAGCAATGGAGTCCATGGCCCGCCAGCCTGAAGCTGCCGGGGAGATGAGGACTACTTTGATCCTGGCCCTGGCCTTTATGGAGGCCCTGACGCTCTTTACCTTCGTCATGGCCATCCTCTTGTGGACCAAGCTCTAAGGAAGCGCAGCAGGAAAAGGGCGAGGTTGCAGGTCAAGGACAACCTCGCCCTGCCTGGGTCTTACCAGCCGCTGTGCCGGGAAGGGAGAAGAAACCATGCCGCAATTTAACATCTGGACGTTTCTCTTCCAGATCATCAATGTTCTGGTGGTGGCCGCCATCCTCTATAAAATCATGTACCAGCCGGTGACCGAGATTATGCACCGCCGGGAGAAGCACATTGAGGACTCGCTGGCCCAGGCGGACAGCGCCAAAGCTGAAGCCCAGGCGCTCCTGGAAAAATACCAAAAACTGATGGCCCAGGCCCGCGAAGAGGCGCAGTCCATCGTGAACCAGGCCACAACCCAGGCAGAAGAGGCGAAGAATCAAATCCTGGCGCGCGCCGAGGAAGAGGCCAAGCAGATCCTGCAAGAAGCCAAGGAAGAGATTCAGCGGGAGAAAGCCCGGGCGGTGGCCGAGGTGCGCAACGAAGTAGCCGAAATCGCCCTGCTGGCAGCCAGCAAGTTGATCGGGCGCGTCCTGACGCCCCAGGATCACGAACGCCTGGCCAGGGAATGCGTCGACGAGGTCAGCCGCTTGGCAAATTAAGGGATTAAAACCGGACTTTAGCTGTATGGACCAGCGGGGAGAGGGTAAGGATAAAACTGAGCCGCCAACGTCCATAGGTTCCAGGCTCGGCTTCGGCTTGAAGTCAGAACGTCAAAGCCATCTTCTCCGCTTGGGACGTTCAGGTTCCACCGGAACCTGCCTGTTTAACCTAACCTCTTGGCGGCTCTTTTCAGCTTCTCTGGGGATGAGCGTAGCCGATGCGGTCGCCGTCGACACTCAGCTCTACCGTCTCGGTAAGCAGGTCGGAATAGGTGTAAGAGAGGCGCTTAACGGTATTCTGCCGATCTCGCAAGGTAATGACGAAGATGCGGGGATAGGTTTGTTCGAGGATCCCTTCCGCTTCCATGATCCGTTTACGGCCGCGGTTGGCGCGCACAGTAATGCGCCGGCCCACAAACGCGTCCAAGTTCCGCTTGATGAGGGTAAGCGCATCGCTGCGGCCGGCCAGGGACTTGGGCACCAGGACCACCTTCCTTAAGAATTAAACATTACGTCCCCTATTTTACCAAAATAGATGCATCTATGTCAATAGACTTCCTTGGGCACCTCCTTTTCTTCAAAATATGCTCTTATTCCCCGATAGATCGCGGTAGCAATCCGCTCTCTGGCCTCAGGGGTTTGGACTAGCCTTTCTTCTTCTGGATTACTGAGAAAAGCCACTTCACACAGGGAGGCGGGCATGCGCGTATACCTTAAGACGTAAAACGCGGCCTCTTTTACCCCTCGGTTGGCCAAGCCGATCTCTGCGACCAGTTGCCGTTGCAGCTGGCTCGCCAGGGTATGCCCGGAGACGGTGAGGTAATAGTACGTCTCCGTGCCCCCGACCTCGGGCTGGTAGGCCCAGTTGTGGTGAATGGAAACGAAGATCTCCGCCTGTAGCCGGTTGGCTTGCTCAACGCGAGCGGGAAGGGAAAGAAAACGGTCGCTTTCCCTGGTCAGAGCGGGGGAGCCCCCTGCCAGCCTCAACAAGGCCCCTACC
This sequence comes from Bacillota bacterium, assembly GCA_029961005.1. Lineage (GTDB taxonomy): Bacteria > Bacillota > UBA5301 > JASBVW01 > JASBVW01 > JASBVW01. The sequence goes on along the minus strand of JASBVW010000004.1, from coordinate 15,472 downwards.
CGGCGGGCGATCTCCAGATTGACCTCCTTCTCCGGCAAACCCGTAGCCCCCAGCGCCCCACTGTCCTTCCCGCCGTGCCCGGGGTCGATCGCCACCACCTTCTGCAGCAGCGCCGGTTCCCTCCGGCTGACGCGCACCACCCGGGCCCTCTCTTCCCACTCCACGCCGGCGCCGAACGCCTCCGCCAGTAGTGAGGCAGCCACCAGGACCTGGTTCTCCACCACCCGCGTCCGCCGGGGAAGCCGCACCTCCCGCTCGTTGATCGTGGCCGTGCTCCGGCCCACCACCAGCACGACCCGCGTCGCTCCCGAGCGGAGCAAGACCGCCTTTTGCGGGGTCTGCCACTCCACTATGGCCCCCAAGGCTTCCGCTACCCTCCGCACGGGAACCAGGGGTACACCCGCTGCCAGCCAGGCCCTGGACTCCTGTTGCCAGAGGCCGTTGAGCACCAGGTTTACCGGAATCAACCGCGCCTCTTGTGCCATAAATCTCCCTCCACCGCCCCTGATCCCTCTATCTTATGTACCCGGAGCTTGAAGTGTCGCCTGTTTCCCGCCCTGCCTCCCCGGTCCGCCGGCGAAACTAAAAAGGCGCCCCCACGGGCGCCTTAAAGTTCCGGCTGCAAAAAAGGGACCGCCACCGACCCCGGGTAAGGCGAAGGCAGAACCTGACCCGGTACACTTACTTGTTACTTGGTATACTTGTCCGCTACCGTGGAGGCCCCGTAGGCGTGGGGCTTAATACAGGCGTCAAACCCGCTCCCCACCACCATGCCGATCACTTCGCGAATTAACTCCTTGCTGGGGCCGTGTTCCCCGATGTCCAGGTGAATCTCGACATCCAGATCGGAATGGCCGTTTTCAGCCAGCTTTTCCGCCAAGCGGCTGGCCACGCTGAGGCTGCGCGAGGTCTCAAAGAAGATGCGCTGCCGGAGGCTACGCGCGGTGCATTGTTTCTCTTTGCTGTAGTAGTAGCGCGCACCCTTCCCTTCGCGGTGGATGATCACGGCCGTGACAAAGCAGGTCTCTTCTCGCGGCTGGGAGTCGGAGCCGATGATGAGCTTATAGCGGACGTCCGGCACTTCGTCTATGAATTTGATGATGTCCTCGAACATCTCCTCAAAGGTGAGGCGCCCGAGGGAAGGGCTGATAAATTCCATCTTTGTTCACGCTCTCGCCCTCGATTATAACACGATTATGAGCCATTACGCCAGAGCACTTCCGCCAACCCGGCTAGCTCCTGCAGGCTGAGCGTCTCGCCGCGCCGGGTGGGATTAATTCCCACCCGGCGCAAGGCCTCGGCGACCTCCGCTTTGTCCCTCCCCAGCGCCGCAGCCAGGCTGTTCAAGACCGTCTTTCTCCTTTGGGCAAAAGCCCCCCGGACTACGGCAAAGAAAAAAGCCGGGTCCCGGACTGCCACTGCCGGCGGCCTCCGGGGGGTCAGCCTCACCAGCGCGGAGTAGACCGCCGGCGCGGGATAAAAGGCAGCCGGCGGCACCCGGCGGATCTTCTCCACGTGGGCATAGTACTGGACAAACACAGAGAGGTAGCCGTACTCTTTCCCGCCCGGACCGGCTAAAAGCCGGTCCGCCACCTCTTCCTGTACCATCACCACCATGGCCCGCCACGGCAGGTCCGCCTCCAGCAGGCGACTCAGGACGGCCGTGGCTATATAGTACGGAAGGTTGGCCACCACCTTAAAGCCCTGCGCCAACTCCGCAGGAGTCCATAAACCGCGCAGATCCAGGTCCAGGATATCCCCCTCCGCCAACCGCACGTTAGGGTAAGGAGCGACCGCCCGGCGCAAAAAGGGGAGCAATTCCCGGTCCTTTTCCACCGCTACCACCCGGGCTCCGGTCTCAGCCAAGGCGCAAGTGAGGACCCCGAGGCCGGCTCCTATCTCCAGCACCGGTTCATCCTGATGCAGGCTAGACGCTTCTACTATTGCCTTCAGCACCTGCTCATCGACCAGGAAGTTCTGCCCAAAGCGCTTTTTCGGGCGCAGGCCGTACTCAGCCAACCAGCGCCGTAGAAACTCGCTCCGCCTGCCCATCAGATTCTGGTAGAAAGGACGGTGCTCCCATCTGCCGCAAAGAGGGTAGCCATGATCATCCCTTCAAAGGTCTTGGTGCGCTCAAACCGCGTTCCATCGGTAAAAACCAGCTTGACCGTCCCCTGGCTCAGATCCGCTTCTGCGATGACCTTACCCCGCAGCAGCTCCTCCAGCCTTTTCTGCTCCTTTTTCCCCTCAACCTCCACTTCCGATCCCTCCTCGGTCAGCCAAGGTCTGACCCTAAACTCTACCCCCACCTCCTCTGCCAGCCTGCGCGCGGCCTCCAGATCCACCCCCGGATAGGCCACCGCCGTCGCCGTGACTCGCAAGCCCTGGCGGCGACAAGAGCGGAGAAACTCCCGCACCGCAGCAAAGGACCCTTCTCCCAGGGCCGGCCGGCAGAGATCCTGGTAGGCCCCTTCTTCATGGGCGTTCAGGCTCACCGAGACCGCATCCACCAGGCCTACCAGTTCGGGGACGACATCCCGCCCATAGACTAAATTTGCCTGGCCGTTGGTATCTATGCGCACGGGCACCCGCCACCGCTCTTTGAGGTAAGAGGCGACTGCCTTGACCGCCCCCAATCGGAGGAGGGGTTCCCCAAAGCCGCAGAAGACTACTTCGCGAAAGCGGTTGAGTTCGCCCACCTCTTCCAAGGCGGCTATGATCTCCTGCACAGACGGTTCGTAGGGCAACCAGAGGTTGTAGCCGCCGATGCCTTTCCCCTGTTCGCGGAGGCAAAACCGGCACCGGTTGGTGCAGCGGTTGGTGATATTCAGGTACAGATTCTCTCCCAAGACATAGGCAATGGTCGGCTTCCGGGAGAAGTTTGCTTGCTCCCGCGCTCTATCTTCCTTCATGGTTGGTCCTCTGCCCTATGCGCTCCAGGCGCGCCTGGACATCTTCCAACGAATACTCGTCCAGCCGGTCTATCAGCTCAAAAACTTCCTCCAGTTCCTCCTCGGTGATCTTGTTGTCCAGCCTCATGCGACGATAGGCCGCCAGCAACCGGATCTTAAGCCGTTCCTCTTCTTCGAAGAGTTCCACTCTCCCTCACTCCTCGACCCGGTCCGTAATGTCGACAAAACGGGTAAACTCGGGGATGAACTGCAGGATTGCCTTTCCCGTCTCGCCCTTGCGGTTTTTAGCAATGATCACCTCAGCTTGGCCCTCAGTTCCCCTTTCCCGGGCCTTCTCCGGATAGTAGTAGTCGTCGCGGTAAATGAAGATGACCATGTCGGCAAACTCCTCGATATTACCGCTATCTCTCAAGTCAGAGAGGAGCGGCCGCTTGTTGTCCCGACTCTCCACCCCTCGATTGAGCTGGGAGAGCAAGATGATCGGCAGATCCAACTCTCCCGCCAGATCGCGGATCTCGCGCACGATGTCGCCCACCAGCAAGGCCCAGTTTTTATTGGTGTCGCGCCCCGGCTGGATCAGTTGCAGATAATCGATGATGATCAGCCCCAGGGTGGGGACTTCCGCCTTGACCTTGCGCGCCTTGGCCCGGATGACGCTGGTGGTAATGCCCCGGCGGTCCACTACCTTGATGGGCAGCCGGTAAAGGTCGGAAAAGACCTCCTTAGCCACGGCCAACTGCTGGTCGTCCAGGCGGGTGGCGTAGTCGCGGGCTGTGATGCGCGGAGCGCCATTCCCGCGGGAACGGAAAAACTCGCTGATCACCAGCCGATCCCCGATTTGTTCGTCGTCCATCTCTAAGCTGAAGATGAGGACGGGCGTTCCGCGCCGCGCCACATTCACGGCGAAGTTAAGCGCCAGGCTGGTCTTGCCCATGCTCGGCCGCGCCGCCAAAATAATCAGGTCCCGCTTCTTGAAGCCCGTGGTTAGGAGGTCAATGGAGGGGAAGCCGATCCGCAGCCCGTACGAGCTCTTGCCTTCCCGGCGCTCCACCAGGTTGACGTAGCACCGGCTCAGGATTTCGCTCAGGTCTTTTATCTCCTCGGCTAAGCCCCCCTCCAGGGCGGTAGCCTGGAAGATCAACTCCTGGGCTCGGGCCTGGCAGGTCTCCAGGGGGAGGTCGCTCTCCTGCAGGACGAGCTTCTCAATGGCCTCCGCCGCTTGGAGGATTTGCCGCCGGCCGTAAGCCTCGCGCAAAGCCTCGACGCTGGGCTCCAGCTCCGCCTTGCTGGCGAAGGACTCGGTGAGCTCCAACAGGGTCTGATCCGGGGCCTGAACTTGGTTCTCCTTGCGCAGATGGTTGTAGATCTGGGTATAGGAGATGCGCCCCTCTGTCTGGTAGAGGCGCGCTATAATCTGGTAAATTAGGCGGTGGGTGGGGCTGTAAAAGTACTCCTCCTTCAACCGGTCCGCCACGCTATCGATGCGGTGAGGGTATTTGATCAGGATCCCCAAGACCCTCCGCTCCGCCTCCAGGTCGTGCGGATACTCTCGCCATGCTCCTGCAGTCTTAATCGCCGTACTCATCCTTGTACAGCTCCTTCCATCGCCGCACGGCTTCGCTCTCCACCCGCCGGTAAGCCAGGGCGTTGGGAGCACCTTCGTAATCCTCCTGCTGCCTGCGCTCAGGGCTGGACAGCGGCTGCAGCAGCTTGAGGTCGGCCGGAGTCCTGATGCCGTCGTTGTACCAGTTGCGCAGAATCCCCTCCAGATATTGAATGCGCGGGAAGGTGGCGGTGCGCGCCGTCTCTTCAATGGCCGCCACCACCACGTCTGGGTGCATCCCTCGCTCTTCCACCCAGGTCCGCAGGCGTTCAAAGTGCAGGGGAGACATCAGGCCAATGTGATCGTGATAGGCCTGGAAGACCCGCTCTAGGGATCTGACCGCCTCCAATTGCGGGTCTACCGGGGGAGGAGGGGGTTCTGGGGCCGCCGCCTCCTCCACCCCCCGGACAAAAGAAGCCGCAAACTCCTCTTCCGGCAGGGGATCGTTCACTACCACCGAGGGCTCTCCCTCCGGCCCCTGCTCGATTCTAATTAGATCATAGCACAGAAGGAGTTTCAGTGCAGCCTCCCACTCGGCCTTGGAAATGCCCAACCGCCCCGGCCAGTCGTCCCACTCCCGGCTTTCTCCTCCTGCCGCAGCCTGCCACCGCAAGTTAATCCAGACCGCCACCCCCAGCGCTCCTATCACCGGCTGGTAATGTTCCAGCAACTCGGGCGGGATCACCAAAAGAAAGCCTCTGCTTCGCCCCGGGCGCACACGGCCGCGGCGCAAACCCTCCTCTACTATACCGGCAGGAGACGTCGCCATCATTCCTCCCCCCTGAAGCTACCCTGCGCGAAGTAAAAACCTCCCGCCCCGCGGGAGGAGAAGTGCCGCACCTACCCTCCTGGGCTGTTGGGCGCCCGGAAGGCGGCCTAACTGCTCCAAATCCTGTTCTTCCCCGACTCCTTGGCCCGATAGGCGTACTCGTCGGCCAGGTTGATCAGATCCTCCTTGCAACGCACATGAGGAGAAGGATAAGTGGCCACTCCCACACTGACCGTGAGGCGCAGCCCATCCCCAAAATCGTGGGCCGCCACCGCCTCGTGGATCCGGCGGGCCACCACAATGGCCTCTTCCAGGGAGGTGTCAGGCAGGATGACCGCAAACTCCTCGCCCCCGTACCGCGCCACCAGATCCATGCTGCGCACGCTTTCTTGGAGCACGCGCGCCACCTCCTGGAGCACCATGTCCCCTCTTTGATGGCCGTAGCGATCGTTGACCGCCTTGAAAGAGTCGATGTCGATCATGATCATAGAGACCGGTTGCCCCGTTTGGTCGGACTCTTCTACGGAACGCTCCAAAGCGCTGCGGAAGTAGCGGTGGTTGAAGAGCCCTGTCAGCCCGTCGGTAATAGCCTGATGCGCTACCTCTTCGTACAGGCGGGCATTCTGGATAGCCCAGGCCGCCTGGTTGGCCACGATGAAGAGCACGCGCAGATCATCCTGAGTGAAGGCTTCAGGGGCCTCTTTGAACATGGAAAGCGCTCCAATAGTCTTGGCGTGGACCGACAGGGGCACGCACAACAGCGAACGGAAGCGGAGCTTCTTCTCTTCTGGTCGCGCCTCCTCCTCCAGCTTCCCGGTGATGTAGGGCTGCCCCGTGCGAATGACGCGCTGTACCAGCGGTTCCGCATAGAGGCGGCGCAAACCAGAGGGATCAGGAGGGAAGAACCCCCGCTCCACCTGCACCTCTATGGCTCCGGAGGCTTCATTGACCAGGACAAGTTGGCAGGCGTCGTACTTCACCACCCGCAACACAGTATCGATCAGTAAGGAGGAGACCTCCGCCGGGTTCAGGGTCCCGCCCAAGATGGTAGTAAACTCGTACATGGCCATGAGGTCGAAGATCATCTTGTTCACTTCTTGTTGAAAGCGAGAATTTTGATTGAGGGCCTCGGCCAGCTGCCCCCGGAGCAAGGCCATCTGCGCCTTGTACCAGGCCACTTCCTCCAAAATGCGATTGCGGGCGTTGATGGATATGACCGTCATTGCGAAGTACGAAGCCACCTGCAAGAGCACCGTTTCGGCGCTTGACCCCGCCATCCCACTGCTGATGGGCCAAAGGGCCGCCAGAGCAGCCAGGCTGGAGATCGAAACCGTAACCAGGGGTGAAGAGTTGAGGCCGATCCAGGCAATCAGAGGGAGGTAGAGGTAGAGGAAATGGCTCCCCCAGTGGGGATTGATGAGGTAGAGATAATAAATACCCCCTCCCAGGAGCAGCCCTAGCGTGAAACGCACCAGCTCCTGGTTCAAACCCCACTGACCCGTCCTCGTCTCTTTTCCCTCGCCACAGCCCTCTCGCTCACCCATTCTCTCTACATCCTTCTTCCGGCTCTTCTCCCGGCTCTGCGCCGCGGAGGCTGGCCAACCTGGCCCTAGCCATCGGATCCGCAGGATAGATCTTTAAAGCCCTAGTCAGAGCCTCCTCCGCCTCGGCCTTTTGCCCTAAACGCAGATAAGCTTCTCCTAAATAACTCCAGGCCTGCTGATAATCCGAATGGATCTCTATTGCTTTCCGCAGGAAACCGATGGCTCCCCGGGCATTGCCCAGACTCAGAGAGACCCTCCCCAAGTGGTAATAGGCCTGGGCATAACCGGGCGCCAGTTCAGTGGCCCGGCGGAAGCTCTCCATGGCTTCCAGGAACCTGCCCCGCTTCATTAAAGCCAACCCCAGGAGATTGTGGCTCACCGGGTTCTGAGGGTCCAGCGTCAGCGCCCATTTCAGCTTCAGAATGGCAGTATCAACGGATCCGCGCACCAGATAGGCCAAGCCCTGGCCCAGGTGGGCCGGTAGGTACTCCGGATTCAGCTCCACCGCCCGCGCCAGGTAAGCCATGGCCTGTAAGAAGTCTTCTTCGTAAAGATAAAGCACACCCAAACGCACCAGGGTCTCAACGTCCCCCGGTTCAAGGGCTAAAACCTCCTGATAATGCGCCGCCGCCTCGTTCCACGCCCCCAATTGCTCGTAGATCTGAGCCATGCGGCGGTGGAAGAGGGCGCTTTCGTGTTTTCCTGCTAAAACCTGGCGGAGGCGATCCACCTCTCCGACCCACCCCCCCCCCCCCAGGGGGGCATGTCTGCAAAGAGCTGATCGAAGTAAGTTGCATAAGCCATTTTGTACTCAATCACTGCCTCTTTGAAACGCCCCATGCGGTAGTACACCAAGGCCAGGTTGCGATGGAGGGCAAAGCCCAGCCACTCCCCTCCCCCAGCCAACAAGGCACGTTGGAGATATTCGACCGCTTTTTCAAATTCTCCTTTCTGCAGATAGATGTGCCCCAGTAAGGCCAAAATTCTCTCCCAGCCCGGCCGCCGCGCCAAAACGCGCAAGCCCACCTCGATGGCCCGGTCGTACTGGCGCAACCTTGCATAGACGCGGGTCAGGCAGGTTAAAACCTCGATCTCCGTATCGTCGCTGCTTAAGCCCGGATTGAGAGCGGAGAGGGCCTTTTCATAGACCGCTATGGCTTCTTCCCACTTCCCGACGGCGTAATAGCAATGCCCCAAATTGGCGTAAGGAATGGCTAGCCGGGGATCGAGTTCGATGGCCCTCTGGAAGAACCCCATGGCCTGTGCGTAGTCGCCCCGGAGAAGGTAAACCTCCCCCATGTTGTTATAAGCCACGGCACTGCCGCCCGGATCCAGCTCCGCCGCCAACTGGAAGCGGAAGAGAGCCCGCGCAAAATCGCCCTGTTGTAGATGGACGGAACCTAGATTGGAGTGGGCGGGGGCAAACTTGGGGTGCTTTTCTAGTACTTCTTCCCATATCTGAGCGGCTTCAGTAATGCTGCCATTGAGGTAAAGGGCTACCCCTAGGTAATTGGGCGGGCAAGGGCTCTCCGGACGAGCTCGCCCCAGCTCCCGCAAAGCCTGAGCTGCCTCTTCTAAACGGCCCAGCCTCTGCAAGGCAGCCAGATAACCCCGGTACGCCCCAACGCAGCCCACATCCAGGGAGAGAGCCTCCCAGTAGTGCCGTGCCGCTTCCTCCCATTTCTCCACCTGGAAGAAGAGGTCGGCCACGGCCAAGTGGAGTTCTACGTCCTCTGAATAAAGGGCCAACAAGCTCTGATAAAGGGCCAAGGCTTCCTTGACCCGTCCGGCCCGCGCGTTCGCTTCCGCTTTACGGCGCAACCTTTGGGCAGGAGCGAAAAGCCGCCGCCAGAAACCGGCCGGAAGAACCTTTTTCCCCCCGCCCGCACCCATTCCCATCCCTTCTCGTCTGAGTTAAGGAGGTTTCACCAATGTAATCGGCACTTACAGGAATTCTGTTAATCACTTCCCGTTGGGAAAAGCTGGAGCCCCTCCCCGGCGCACTTCTTCCGCCGCCGCCCGCAGCTGCTCCAAGGCCTCTGGCGGCGCGGAGTACTCCCCCAGGCGGACCCGATACTGGGAATGTCTGCCGTGGTAATCCGTACCCCCTGTGACGATCAAGCCCAGCTCAGTCGCCAGCTTTAGATAGTGCTGCACCATCGCCGGGGTGTGGGCCGGGTAATACACCTCTACCCCCCGCAACCCTTCCGCCATCAGTTCCTTGATCAGCGCATCCACCCGGAGCCTGCCGGGGTGAGCCAGGACAGGGACTCCTCCCGCCTCCCGGATCAAGCGCACCGCCTCGCGGGTAGAGAGGTAATAGTGTGGCACATACGCCAGCCCCTCTCTCCCCAAGAGACTGCGAAAGGCCTCCCCTTTGCTTTGCCCCGCGACCAGCCCAGCGTTCTCCAGAGCTTTAAACAGGTGAGTGCGGCCGATAAAATGCCCCGGGCCGACCAGCTTCCAAACCTCCTCCCACTGCAGGTCAATCCCGTGTTCCCGCAGCCTGTCCACCATCTTTTTGGCCCGCTCCACCCGCGCGGCCTGTACTTCTCGCAGCCGCTCCCTCAGCCGAGGGTGCCGGTGGTCGATGTAGTAACCCAAGAGGTGGACCTCACTCTCGTCCGTGTCGCTGGTCAGCTCAATCCCCGGTACCACCTCCAGGCCGAGCTCTTTCCCGGCCTGCAATCCTTCTTCCAGGCCCCCGACGCTGTCGTGATCGGTTAAAGCAATGGCGCTCAGGCCTAAATGCTTCGCCTTGCGCACCACTTCGGCCGGCGTTTCACTGCCGTCCGAGGCAGTAGTATGGACGTGCAAGTCTAACCCCATTGGCGCACGCGACCTTCTTCTTCCGCCTCTGTTTGCCGCGCCCTCGGCCGCCGCCGCGCTTTCCACCAGGCCAGAAACTCCCATCCCCACCAGCCGATGAGGAGCAACCCCGTCACCCCAAGCGAGATCCGCCAAAGGCGCAGCACTTCAAGATACGGGCGCAAATCGCCAAAGGCCGGCGCGCTGAAGAGGACCACCTTCCACCAATAGAAGACCCCCCACGCCCCCACCGCCAGCGAAGACAAGACCAGTCTCATCTGCCGCGTCGCTTTCACCCTCCTCACCCCCCTATATCCTATGAGCGAGGGGAGCAGCCAGGCCAGGGGAGCTTCTTCCGGTTCTAAGCTACTAAACAAAGAGCTCGCTCACCGACGTCTCCTCGTGTACCCGCTTAATGGCCGAGGCAATTAGTGAGGCGATGGACATGACCGTGATCTTGGGCAGCATCTTCTCCGGGGGAATGGGAATGGTATCCGTCACGACCACTTCTTTAATCGCCGGGTGCTGCAACCTCTCTGTAATTGGGTCGGAAAAGACCGGATGAGTGGCACAGACGTGAATCTCCGGTACCGCCCCGTGCTGAAGAAGGGCCTTGACCCCCTCAATCAAGGTGCCTCCCGTGTCAATCATGTCCTCAATGATGATAGGAATCCGCCCTTCTATCTCGCCTATCACGTGGGTTACCTCCGCCACGTTGTGGGCCGGGTGCCGCTTGTACATGCCCACCAGCGGGAGATCCAGCCTTTTGGCCAGCTTCTCCGCGTTTTTGATCCCGCCCGCGTCCAGGGCTACCACCGAGGCATTAGGCAGGTCCTTCTTGCGGTAGTACTCGGCCAAGATGGGCAGCGCCGTTAAATGATCCACCGGGATGCTAAAAAAACCCTGAATGGCTGGAGCGTGCAAGTCCACCGTGATTACCCGGTCCACCCCCACCGTCTCCAGGAGATCGGCCACCATGCGAGCGGAGATCGGCTCCCGCGAGGCGTCCTTTCTTTCCTGCCTGGCGTAGCCGTAATGAGGAATCACGGCGTTGATCCGGCCCGCCGAGGCGCGCCTCAGGGCATCGACCATGATCAAAAGCTCCACCAGGTTCTCATTCACCGGCGGACAAAGCGATTGAATGAGAAAGACGTCGTGTCCCCGCACCGTTTCCAGGTAACGGACGTAAATCTCCCCGCAGGCGAAGCGCTTAATGTTGATCTCGCCTAACTTGATGCCTAGCTCCTCTGCCACTTCCCGCCCCAGTTCAGGAACCGAAGTGCCGACGAAAACTTTCAGCTCCCCCACCCTACTCCAACCTCTCTAAAATGATGATAAATACCAGTATCGCCCCAGGCCGGCGTAGCCGGCGTAGCCCGTATGATATTCGCCACTTAAGCCCGGATTCCTGTCGCCAGAGGGGAACCCGTTTCTCTTTCTCCACTCCAGCGCCCGCAGCGGTCTCCCCAACGGGCAACGCAGCTCTTCTCCCGTAAGACCTCTACCACCTCGCACCGATTGGGGCAGCCAGGGCACTCAAAACTGGCCGTCTCCCAAAGGCATTCCTCTACTGCGAGCCCCCGGAACCGGCTGGGTCTTTTCTCTTCTTCCCAAGCCTCTTTAGCCAGGAGAGCGGCTCCGATAGCCCCCATGACGGCATGGTGGGCCGGAACGATGATCTCCGTGCCCAGGGCCCGTTCAAAGGCGGCCTTGATCCCCACGTTGGCCGCCACCCCTCCCTGAAAGACCACCGGAGGCAGGATCTCCTTGCCCTTGCCCACGTTGTTCAGGTAGTTGCGGACCAGGGCCTCGCACAAGCCGGCGACGATATCTTCCAGCCTGTGGCCGGTCTGCTGCTTATGGATCATATCCGACTCAGCGAAGACCCCGCACCGGCCGGCGATGCGCACCGGGTTTTGGGAGCGCAAGGCCAGGCGGCCGAACTCCTCTATGGGAATGTGGAGGCGGGCCGCTTGGTGATCGAGGAAAGACCCGGTTCCGGCCGCACAAACCGTATTCATGGCAAAATCCACCACCACGCCCTGGCGCAGGATGATGATCTTAGAATCTTGCCCGCCAATCTCCAAAACAGTCTGCACGCCTGGCACCAGGTGCAGGGCTGCCACCGCGTGGGCGGTGATCTCGTTCTTGATCACGTCGGCCCCGGCAATGAAGCCGATCAACTGGCGCGCGCTGCCGGTAGCCCCTACACCCTTCACCTCCCATCCCGGGCCCAAGAAGGGCCGGAGCTCTGCCAGCCCTTTCTGCAGCGCCTGAATAGGTTGTCCCTGGGTGCGCAGGTACACGGTCTGACAGACCGCACCTTGGCGATCCACCACCGCCAAATTGGTGCTCACCGAACCTACGTCGATCCCTAAAAAGATCGCTTCTGGCACCGGCCTCACCCCTCTCCGGCCCCTATTATCTCCTTCCCTCGCCTCTCTCACTACCACTGGCCAAAGGGCCTGCTCCATCTAAAAGCGCTGTGTCAAGCCGATCTTCCACCTCCGCTGCACTTCGGGCAGGCCCTGGTCGGCCCGGGCCTCCTCCCAGGAGTACCCGGCCTCCCAGCCTCCCCCGTGCCAAGGCAGCCTGTCCTTCCAGCGCACGCCCGAGCGCAAGGTCCAGACCTCCGGCCCTGCGCCACCTCCCCAGGCGGCGCCCCGCTCGAGCCCCAGATGCAGGAGCAGGCCCCGCTCCGGATCTGGCCCCCAATGCAGCTCCTGGTTCAGGCCCTGGGCCTGGCAGTCCCGCTCCGGAGCAGCAGGATACGCCTCCCAGCGGGTGTAACACGACCAGAGAAGGTGGCCCCCGGGCGCAAGGGCGTATCCGCCTTCCGCGGAGAGAGACCACTGATTGTAATCCCTCGCCGCGTCAAACCACCACCGGCCTGTCTTGAGCCCTACCGCCAGCTTGGCGCTCCACTTCTTCCTCGCCCCCCAGGAGAGAGCCGCACTCCCCTCCTGTACGTGATAGGTCGAGGCCTGAGCAGCCGGGTAAGTGCGGGAATACTGGCGGCAGACCAGCTTAAGTTCCGCCGCCCCTTCCCCCTCAGCCTTTCCGCCGGGGAGGGGATGGTCTGCCTTGACCTCCATCAGGTCGTAGACAGAGTTTTGTTCCGGTTTTAACGGATACTCTCTCCCGCTAGAGGCCTTTTTAACCGTAATCCTGGTTCGCCCGGTCAGGAAGGAGTCCCAGCCCGGAAGCGACCGGGGAGGAAGGAGCCCCTGGCTTTCCTCTTCCCCGGGCTCCTCCGGCCACCCAAAGAGCCAGGTGCTCTCGGCCAGCCCTTCCGGCCAGCGGAAGAGAACCCCTTCGTCCAACCAGAAGAGGCTGGGCTCCGCGGTCAAATGATCGTAGGTGAGCTCCGCGTACCAGCCCACGTCACGGCGCCGCCAGGAGCCGTCGCCCAGCCACTCTCCCTCTCCCGCTGCTCCTACCGTCAGCCCCGTCCCGGGCGCGGCGAATTTCTGCCCAAACTCGGCCGAAACCTCCAGCAGCTGCCCTCCGGAACCCCCAGCAGCTAAAACGGACCATTCCCCGCGCCCTTTTACCCCCACCCTTTCCCCGGGCCGAGGGGAATGGCTCCACCGGGCCGCCAGCCGGTACCGCCGGCCCTCTTCCTCTCCCCACAGGCGGCGCCGCAACACCCCTATCTCCCAGCCCCGCCCCTCTTCCGGCGAGAGGTCGAGGTCAAAAGAAAGGTCCTCCGCACCCCGCCCCGCCCCTGCTTCCTCCTCCCACCGGTACTCCACCTGCAAGCGCCCTTCTTCCCAGGTAAAAGCTCCCGGGCGGCCTTCGCGGGCTCGCCCCATCTCCCCTCGGGTGAGCGCGCACGCCAAAAGTAAAAACGGCCACAGCAGCAAAAGAAAGGGCCTCCTCCTTGGGAACTGCCCCACGCGTCCCCCTCCTCCCCCACCTTTTTGGGATATTCTGGGTGGGGCAGGAGATCCCTTCTCCTTTACAGGGCAAAATAAAATGAGCCCTCACCTGAAAGCGCCAGGGCCGAACTTCACCTCCACGGGGATCGGCTTGTACTCGTCCTCCGAGACCAGCTGGCGGCGCAGCTCCCGTCCCCGAAAAGAGTAGACCTGCCAAACCCGCACCCGATAGCCCGGAAAGCCCTCCTGAACCACTTTTTGTTTCTGGCGGGGCAATCCCGGATCAAACTCCTTCTGCACCGGCGGAGGGATCTTCTCTAAAATTTCCACCACCAGGTCAATCTTCTCTGCAGGCTTGGCCCGGCCGTAGAGGCTCACCTCTACCCAGTCCGGGCCCGTCACCGCGTGTATCAGCAAAGGCTGATCTAAAGGAGCAGAAAACTTGAGATCCATGTAGTCATAGGCTACAGCGGCATCGCGGCCGGGCTGGACATAGGCGCTGGGAACCGAGTGGCGGTGCCGTTCCTGCACCTGCAGGCCGGCCAGCAGTACAGCATTGTAAAGCGTGCTGGAGACCTGGCAGATGCCGCCCCCAATTCCCGGCACCAGCCGGCCGTTGAGCACCACCGGTGCTTCTACATAGCCCGACTCCGGCAGGCGCGGCCCCACCCGCTGATTGAAGGAAAAGAGCGCCCCCGGCAAGACCGGCGTCAGGTCGAGCGCCGCGGCGGCCAGCCGGATGTTGGCCGCCCGGTTAAGGTTGGCCGGGTCAAAGCGGGTGCGGAAAGAACTGATGCGCTCTCGAATCCCCAGCGCCTCGGCTTGGGCCGTGCTCAGGGCGGGAGGCACTTCGTGCAGAGTGAGGAGGAGCCGCCCCGGTTTCCCGCCCCTCTCCAGGGCCACCTGCAGATCCCGAAAGAAGGCATCTATATCCAGGCGCAGCCCTGTCCGGGCCGGAACCACCTCCACCCGCCCCTCGGAGGTGATGCGCCACGTGGCATCGCGGGGAGGGCGTTCCACAATTCCCGTGAGCCGAGAGAGAAAGCGGTGCATCTGGTCCATGTCCACCTCCAGCCGGAGGGGCACCCGGTATCCTCTCTGCGCAGACAGGCGAAGTTGTCTCCAGCGCAGCCAGGGAGGACCGACCCGGCCCACTGCGTACGCCTCCCAGGTCATGGCTTTGAGATTGAAGCGGATCCCCGCCTCGGCGGGGGTGAAGCTCCACCGCCGCCGGCCGTCGGTGACCTCCAGCTCGGTTTGGAGCAGGCGGTCTAACCTGGGTTGGAGAACCTCTTCGGCCGCGCGCCGGCTCAGCCCCCCGAGGGGGAGATCCAAGATATAGACGCCGGCCCTGATGGTAGGAGAAGCTTCTAGCTCCATCAGAGCGGCCAGGATTGCCCCCAGCAGGACAAGGGCCAGAAAACCAGCCGCCAGTGGCAAAAGCTGTCCCGGTCGGAGCTTGATGAGCGCCATCCGGCCACCCGCCTTCCTTACATAAAGCCGCCCCCATTATACCACAGGGCAGAAAGAAGGGCCGGCTGGGCCAGAGCCAAAATTGGCATGCTATGCATATTCGCCCCCTTTTCTCCATATACTCCTTATCAGCTTGTTAAAAAATAGCTTCTAGAGCCTGGGGGAGAGAAGATGCCCGGCCTGGTACTGAATCCAGAAAAGAGCACTCCTACTTTTCCCTGGCTGGACCGCGTGCATTGGGAGGATCCGCAGGCGCGCCAGCTCCTGACCCTCTCCTTTTTGCGCATCTTCAGCGAGTACAACTGCACGCCCGACCGGGAACTGGTGACGCTCTGCATAGGGACGGACCGTTCAACCGGCGACGCGTTGGGCCCTCTGACGGGGAGCAAGCTCTTGGAACGGGGGAAAGATGTACTCCTGGTCTACGGCACCCTCGATCAGCCGGTGCACGCCGCCAACCTGGGCGAAACTTGCCAGCTCAT
>JASBVW010000268.1 GCA_029961005.1 Bacillota bacterium | reverse complement strand
TGGCAGTCCCCGGTTCGTACGGAGTAAAGGTGGGCTTGCTGGGATCCAGCTCGCTCAGCCACTGGAGCATGGCCTCGGCCACCACCTTGGCCTCCAGGGCCCGGGCAGCGTGCCGCGCCAGGACGGAAGGCCCGATGTTGAGCTTCTTGGCCAGATCCAGCAAGGCCTTGTCCTGCCGCACCAGCATCCGGGAGAGCGGCCCGACCTCCATCGGCTTGCCGTCGTAGCGCGGAGCCTTAAGCCAGGAGTACTTGCCGTCGGCGGAGCGCTCCGGCAGGCCGGTGAACTCCGGCTCCGTGGCGCCCTCCTTGGGGGACAAGGCGTTGGTCTCGTCCTTGAACCAGGACCACTTGACGTGCTCGGTGACCTTCTCCGGGTCGGCGTCCTGCACGTTCCCGATCTCGCCGTTCATAATCACGCCGCGCGGCAGGAGCTGCGACTTGGGATCGCCGGAGGCATCGGGGAAGGCACCCCAGGAGAGGAAGTTGCCACACCCGGCGCCGATCTTCCCGTAATCGCTGTAGTAGCTGGCCACCGCCAGGACGTCGGGAATGTACTTGGTCTCGATTAAGTCCAGCATCTCCTTGGCGTAACCCGTGAGCTGGGTGATCAGCTCGCTGGTCACCTTGACCGTCACTCCGCCCGGGACCGCGGTCATCATGTGCGGGAACTTGGCCCCCACCAGGGCGAAGGCCTCGTTGGCGCGCCGGTAGATGCGCAGGGCCTCCACGTAGTGGGCCACCGCGGCGATGTTGACCTCAGTGGGCAGGCGGAAATCTACGCCGTAGCGCGGGGTGAAGGGAGCGGTATCGCCCGCCGCAATCAGGCTCTTGACGTCCTGCAGAGCCGGGTCGTTGCCGTTGTACTTGGCCACGGCCGTGACGTCCACGTAGTCCAGGGCCGTCAGGTGATAGAAATGCAGGATGTGCGAGTTGATCCACTGGAACCCGTAGGCCAGGTTTCTAATCAACCGGGCATTGTCCGGGATTTTAATCTTGTAGGCGTCCTCTATGCTCATGCTGGAGGCCATGCCGTGCGGGATCGGGCAGACGCCGCAGGCCCGCTGGGTGATGAGCCAGGCATCCTCCGCCTTCCGGCCGCGCAGGATGATCTCCAACCCCCGGAACAGGGTCCCCGAAGTCCAGGCATCCTTGACCTTGCCGTTTTCGACCTCCACCTGGACGCGCAGGTGACCCTCGATGCGCGTAATCGGGTCTATCGTCACCAGTTGACTCATAACTCTTCTTTCCCCCTTTCCAAGCCTCATTCATTAGGCCCTGCTGGCCTTGCCGCTCTTCTTCTCGGCCTCATCGGCACGGCCCAGCTTGCCCTTGGCCGCTGCACCTACCGCATGGGCGGCAATGCCGATGGCCGTCGCGGCACCGACTACGGCACCCACCGTATCGGCGTCGGTGCGCAGGCCAGCCACGCCAGGAATGCCGATGTCAGGCAGCCGATCGTAGAAAGGCGACATGGCGTCGGGGAACTTGGGATCGACACACCCGATGCAGGGCGCCCCGGCTCCGATGCACCAGTTCTTGCCGGAGTTCCAGCGCTGCTGCGGGCAGTTGGAGTAGGTGATGGGGCCCTTGCAGCCCTTCTTGATCAGGCAGTAGTCGCGGTCCACCTCGGCCTGCCCGAACTGCTCCACGTACCTGCCCTCGTCGAAGGCCGAGCGCCGCGGGCAGTTGTCGTGGATGGTCTGCCCGTAGATGGCCACCGGGCGCCGCTGGCTGTCCAGCTTGGGCATGCCGAACATCAAAAGGTGGGTCACCGTGCTGAGGAGCCACATGGGGTGCGCCGGGCAGCCCGGGAGGTTGATCACTTTGTTCCGGTCGATCAGGTCCATGACCGGCTTGACCTCGCCCGGGTTTGGATCGCCGCCCGGGATGCCTCCATAGGCAGAGCAGGTCCCCAGAGCGATGACCACCAGGGCGTTGGCCGAGACCTCTTTCAGGATATCCTGCATCTCTTTGCCGCCAATCATGCCATAGCCCTTCTTGGTGGGGACCACGCCCTCGACCACCACCACGTACTTCCCCGCTTCATTCTTGATGGTGTCTTCGATGGCCTTCTCCGCCAAGGTTCCCTGGGCTGCCATGATTGCCTCATGATACCGGACGGACAGTTGATTCAGGATCACCTCTGCCGCCGTGGGGGAGTCTGCATTCAGGAAGGAACAGCTGTCCCCCGTGCAGGAGCCAAGCTCGAGCCAGATCACCGGCGGCTTGGCGGCGCTGGCGGCTAGAACTTCCGCGATCTTGGGCACGGAGACTTCAGACAGACCCAGAGCCGCGGCCACACCGCCGCACAATTTCAGAAAGTCGCGGCGGTCCATCTGCCAGAAGAACTCTCTACTCACCACGCAACAACTCCTTTCGCTCTGATTTTCAGACCCGCAAAACTACTCTCACCAAAAGCGGACCGGTCAGCTTCCCTCTCATCCGCCTCTTCCCGCTCTCCACCCCCACACGCACAGGTTCTTTTGCCGTCGCTTTTAAATTCATTCAACGGTTTTCAAATAATTCCTGCAAACTTTTTTCCCCTTAAGTAGAGTTTTGAGCCCTTCCCCCTGATCGCAAATATCTTGACAAAGACATAACACTAAGGGTAAAATGAAGCGACT
>JASBVW010000267.1 GCA_029961005.1 Bacillota bacterium | reverse complement strand
CAGGAGGTGACGTCAATGACGCGCTGGCTTTTTCCCCTCTTGACCAGCCTTTTGAGCTTGGTCTTCGCCTACTTCGTCTGGGAGCAATATTATCAGCGGCGCAAGATCCATCAGCTGCTCTGGTCGGTCTCCTTCCTCATCTTCGCTTTTGCGGCCTTTGCGGAATTTTACTCGGAAGTTTGGGGGTGGACCCCTTGGCTGTACCGCCTCTACTACGTGGCGGCGGCGCTGCTGGTGGGAGTGATGGGAGCGGGGACCGTCTACCTTCTGGCCCATCGCCCTGCTGCTCACGCTTTTTTGGCCTATGTGGCCCTGGTCGGCGCTGCCTTCCTGGCGGCGGCGCTCCGGGCGCCCGTCGACGCGGGGGCCTTTGAACCCGGGATCACTGTGGCTGGAAAGGCCATGCCGGGGTACGTCCGCGCTTTCTCGCCCCTGTTGACCGGCCCGGGGACCTTGGCCCTCTTTGGCGGGGCGATCTACTCCTGGTGGCGGGCCGGGACGTTCTACAACCTGCTGATCGCCGCCGGCACCGCTATCATCGCCGGGGCCGGGTTTGCCGCCCGCATGGGCGCCTCTGAATACCTCTACCTGGCGGAGATGGTGGGCTTGGCCGTGATCTTCCTGGGCTTCATGCGCAGCCGGGAGCTGATTCGACAGCGGGAGCGGGAAGGCAGAGCAAAGCCCTCAGCAGTGGGTTGAGGGCGGGTGCGCGATGCGTATTGCGGGTTTAGGGGCTAGGACTGCCCCAGCAAGATTTTGATTGCCTCTTTCAGCCGGATGTAGAAGTCTTTGGAGAAGGTGAGGTTGAGGTAGTCCAGGAGGAAAGAGGCCAAAAGGCCGATCACTATCCCCACCAGGGCCACCGTCAGGGCAGAGAACCAGAGGGGGGTCTCACTCCTGCGCGCGGTCGACCAGAGGGCCGTCCGCGCAGCGAGGTCCCCGGCCGAGGGATAATAGGAGTAGTAGTCCGGAGCAGGGGTAGCTTCAGCAGGGGTCGCCCCTGCTTTTTCTGCCCTCTCCCCGGTGCCTTCCGCCGTGGCAGTGGCAGCCGCTTCGGCCAGGGCTGGGTGGCTGCGGGGGAAGGTGCTCAGCGACTGGTCCAGCTCCTGCTGGCTGGAGATGAAGACGGCCAACCCCAGGCCGGTCAGGAGGCCTACCACCCCGGCCAAGGCCAGATTGACCGGTAGGTTGGGGCGGATGGGGGCCGAGGGCAGGCTCGGCTCATCCACTACCTGAATGTCCGCGAAGTCTGCCGCCTCGGCCAGGCGCAGCTCCTCCAGCTTTTGGCGGAGCAGGGCGTACATCTGCTCTGCAATGCGCGCCTTGCGCTCCAGGGCCACTACCTCAGCCTGGCGGGAACTCAGCGGACTGTAAGCCTCTTGGCGCTGCGCGATGAGCGTATTTAAAGCGTAGAGCCGGGCGCGCAGGGAGAGTTCCTCAACCTGGCGGCGGGCCAGGGCCTCTAGGGCCCGGCGGTACTCGGAGCCGGCCCGGGACGGGCGCGGCGCCAATCGCAGGAGGGAGTTGTAGAGCACCTCGCGGGTGGCTAAAAGGCGCGCCAGCGGCTCTTTTTGTTTTTGGGCCTCCTCCTCACCCAGGCGCTCCAGTTGGATGGCGTACTGGCGCTCCAACTCCCCCAGTTCAATGCGGGTCTCCCGCACCGGCGGCTGGTTGAGCAGGCCGGAGATGACCTCCGGCCTACCTCCCGCCCGCCGAAAGTTGAGCTGAGCCTGGCCCAGGGCCGTGCGGGCGGCGTCGAGGGCCACCTGGGTCTTGGCCACCAGCACCACCAGGTGGGGGAGGGTGCCGATGCGGAGCACGTCCTGGGACGGTTCCGTGGAGGACTTGCGGGCGTTGAGCAGGGCCTCTTCGGCGGCCAGAAGCTCTTTCTCCGCCAGGGCCACCCGCTCTTCGACGAACCTTTGGGCGGACAGGAGTGCTTCCTTATTAAAACGGCGGCTGTGGTTGAGCAGACCCTCCACCAGGGCCTGGTTCAAGTCGCGGGCCGTGCGCGGGTTGTCCCATTCCACCTGGACGCGCAGGAGGTCCGTCCCGGGAATGAAGTACGCCGTCACCGCCCGCTGGAGGCGGGCCAATTCCTTGGCTTCCGCGGAGAGAGCGCCAGGAAGGCCGGCGCTTTGCGCAGCTTCCTGCAGGAGGGAGCGGCTCTTCAGGATCTGGGTGAAGTTTTCGACCCGGTAGCGCCCCAGCCCGCCAATGCCCAAGGTGGCGTAGTTCTCGGCCTCCCGCGTCTGGCGGGCCAGAAGAACGCTCTCTGAGCGGTAGACCGGTTTGGTCAGCAGGGTGGCGGCCAGGCTGGCACCCAGGGCGCAGAGCAGGGTGAGGATGATCACCCAGCGCTGTTGCCAAAAGATCTGCCGATAATTGGGAAGTTCGCGCCGAAGGGCCGGCTCCGGGCCCTGGAGCTCGTTCATGAAAGAGCCCTCCTTTTCTCCTTGTTGGCCTCTCAGACCGTCCTGCTGCGCCTAAAAACTGCTTTCCGGGAGGTATTCGACGAAATGAAAATAAATCCTCCATTTTCCAAACCAGGATTACAAGAACGGCCCGCAGGGGAAGAGGTTGTTCCTCCCCTTTTGATCAGGTATAATGGGGCTGAGTTAAAGATTGGGCGTGAGAA
>JASBVW010000266.1 GCA_029961005.1 Bacillota bacterium | reverse complement strand
GGGATGGACCCCAGCGCCGGGAACTGGAGACTCTGGCGGCCGGGCTCGGCTTTTCCTCCTCTGTGCGGTTCTACGGGCGCCGGCCCTGGCGGGAGGTTCTGTGGCGCTGGATGCGAGAAGCCGACCTCTTCATTCTTCCTTCTTTGAGTGAAGGGATGCCGCTGGTGCTTTTGGAAGCTATGGCACAGGGGCTGCCGGTGGCGGCTACGGCGGTGGGCGGAATACCGGAGCTGATTACCCATGAAAGGACGGGGCTCCTGGTTCCCCCGGGCGACGCTACCGCCCTGGCTTCCGCCTTGCGGCGCCTGCTGGCAGATGAAGGGCTGCGCCATTCCTTGAGCCGCGCCGGGTTGAAAGTAGCGGAGAAAAATACTTTTGAGCGCCAGAGCGGCCGGGTAGCTGATTTGGTGGCGCGGCTGGCTCTGGCCAGGTTGGGCAACGGGGGCTTTCAGGCGGAAACGGTCTAGGAAGGGGGGTGAAGGGGAGGGTGAAGGTAGCTCTGGTTTACCTGGGGCGGCGGGGCGGGGGGTCGGTTTACAGCCTTGAGTTGGCCCGCGCCCTCTCCCGCCGGGTAGAGCTCTTGGCCGTGGTCTCTCGCTACGCCGAGAACCTGGAGCACTGGCGCCGCCTTTCTATCCCCCTGGTGGAAGTGGCGACCTATCGCAGTATGGCGGAGGCAGCGCTCTCCACCCTGGACTGGGGGAAGTTTAGCCGTTTGCGCAAAGCGCTCTTGGCTTTTAATCCTGCCATAGTGCATCATCCCATGCTCCACCTGTGGAGTCCCCTGGTCAACGCCCTGCTTCCCCCCACGGCGCGGGTGGTGACCACCCTCCACGATCCCCGGCCCCACCGGGGGGAGGCTCACCCCCTCCTTACCTTGGTGCGAGTACTGGCAGTGCGCCAGTCGCAACGGGTCATCGTTCTCAGCCGCTCTCTGGTGCCGCTGGTGCCGCTGGATTTGCGCCGGCGCGGGGCAGTAGACGTCATTCCACACGGGGAGTTCTCATTTTACTTGAGCGGTGCGGCGCAGCCCTGTTCATCTCAGAGTCAAACTCTATTGTATTTTGGGCGCATCCTGCCGTATAAGGGTCTGGACGTTCTGGCTGCGGCTTGGCCCGAGATTCAGCGCCGCGTCCCCGGGGCTCGCCTGGTGGTGGCGGGCGCGGGAAACTTCAAACCTTACCGGACCGCCTTTTCCCCCCTGAAGGGGGTGGAAATCCAGAACCGCTGGTTCAGCGATCAGGAGGTGGCTGCCCTCTTTGGTCGGGCGGCGGTGGTGGTTCTCCCTTACCGGGATGCTTCTCAGTCTGGAGTTATTCCCCTGGCTGCGGCCTTTGGCCGGCCGGTGGTGGCGACCAGGGTAGGCGGGTTGGAGGAGCAGATAGAGGATGGCCAATCGGGGCTTTTGGTTTCTCCGGGGGATCCGCTGGCTCTGGCAGAGGCCTGCGCCCGCCTCCTCCTGGACCGCCGGTTGGCAGCGCGCCTGGGCGAGGGATTGCGCCGCCGGGCGGAGCAGGAGTGGTCGTGGGAGCGAATCGCGGAGCTCACCCTGGTTACTTATAGAAAGGCCTTGGAAGGCGATTAGCGCGCGGCGGCAGCCAAGGTAAAGAGGTTTAGAGCCCTTCTCTTCTCACCGGATGGCCACGCGGTACTCCCGCAGCCAGGTGTCGATCTGGATCAGATAGGCAAAGAGCTGTGCGCCGCCCATGAGCTGGCCGAACCAAGCCGGTCCGAACTCGGCCGCATCGGTCTCCAGGAGCCGGCGCACGGCGGACGCGTCGATCAGGGGCAGGAGGGGTGAGCCCGGGTCGTCCAAGATGCGCCGTAAAGAGGTAAAAGAAGTCGGGAGGGAGAAATACCCCAAGGCTAGGTTCTGATGAGGTTTCCCAAGAAGGTTATGCAGAAAAAGGAGAGACAGGATTTGAAGGAAGAGACCATGGTGCCGGGGAGCGCCGCCGTGCTCGGGCTGGGCTACGTGGGGTTGCCGCTGGCGGTGGAGATGGCGCGGGCGGGCTGGCGCGTCTTAGGAATCGACATCGACCCCGAGCGGGTGGCGGCTTTGCAGAGCGGGCGCTCCTACATTGGAGACGTCCCTGCGCAGCAGGTGGAGGAACTGGCGGCGGCGGGCAGGCTCCAGGCCACCACAGACTTCTCCGGGTTGGCCGGGGTCGAGGTGATCGTCATCTGCGTGCCCACGCCGCTGCGCAAGACCAGGGAGCCCGACCTGACCCACGTTCTGGCGGCCAGCGGCCAGGTGGCGAAGTTTTTGCGCCCGGGGCAGCTGGTCATCCTGGAGAGCACCACTTACCCCGGCGCCACCGAAAGGGTGGTCCGGCCGGAGCTGGAGAAAGGGGGGCTGCAGGCGGGGCGCGACTTTGCCCTGGCCTTCTCCCCCGAGCGGGTGGACCCCGGCAACCGCCGCTTTGGGATCCGCAACACGCCCAAGGTGGTGGGCGGGATCACGCCGGACTGCACCCGCCGGGCGGTCGCCTTTTACCGCACCTTCGTGGAGGAGGTGGTCCCCGTCTCCTCTGCCACCGTGGCTGAGGCGGTGAAACTCCTGGAGAACAGCTTCCGGGCGGTGAACATCGCCCTGGTCAACGAGCTCGCCAAGGAAAAAGGCCCGTATCCGCTCTTTCCGGGCTCGGAGTGG
>JASBVW010000265.1 GCA_029961005.1 Bacillota bacterium | reverse complement strand
GCCAGACCTCGTACCCGGCCCGTTCCAGCTTCTGCGCCGCCTGCTGCGCCTTTGCCCGGTCGGCAAAGGGGCCCACCCGCACGCGAAAGAGCTGCGCGGGCGCCTGGGAGGGGGATGTCCCCGCCTGCCCTTCCCCTTCCAGGGTCTGCAGCAGCCCTCCTTCCTCCCGGGGTGGCGTCGGTAGGCCTTCGGCCTGATCGCCCGGAGCCATCGGCGGTTGCAGCCCTCCCCCCGGGCCGGTGGGGGCCACTGCCGGGCGGGAAGAAGTCATCATTTTAATGCCCAGGTTCCCCAAGGCGTACCCGAGCAGGATAGCCATGATGCCTACTAGAACCAGCGCCAGCAGCTTCGTGGTGCTTTCACCGGCTGCCCGCTTCCCCAAGCTCGTCACACCTTCCCTTACCGCAAATGATAACCCTTTAGAAGGAAACAACCTTCTTTTTCTTCTCCTCCCCGTCCACCTTTTCCTGCCGAAGACTACTCCCAGGGGCGGCGGAAGAAGAGGCGCAGCGGGAGGAGGGGAATGCCATCGGCCCACTGGCGCGCTGCCTCCGCCCACTCCCGCTGGACCGCCAGGAAGGAGACCGGGACCGCGAGCTCCGCCGCCGCCTCTTTGACCACCGCCAAGCCGGCCTGTATGTCCTCGGGCTGGGTGGCTTCCCGCAGGTGCGGATTGGCCACCAACCCGGTCAAATCCAGGCGCGCCGTTCCTGCCACGACCTCGGCCATGGCCGCCACCTCTGCCGCCGTGCGGGTAAAAGGGCGAAAAGGGTTCGCCACCAGATAGAGGCGATAGCCGGCCTCCCGCAGCCAGGGAGCCAGGCTGCCCAGTACGGTGGCCCCCACCTTGTCCCCCGCCACGTCCGCCACTATCGGCTCTTCCCCCCGCCGCAGCACACCGGCGATCTTGGCTGAGAGGGCAGGCACGTCGCCCCACTCCTTGCCAGGAGCGGTGGAGATCACCTCTACCCCTGCCTCGGCCAGGTATCGGGAGAGGCGCCGGGAGCGGAAATAAGGGTTAACCGTGTCTAGATCCAACAAGTAGACCGCCGGGCGGCGCTCCTCTCCCCGCCGGGCCGGAGCGGATCCAGCGGCCTCCTCCGTCAGGCGGAGGGAGAAGTTGACCGCAATCTCCGTCTTCCCGCTGCCGAACCCCCCGGCAAAGATGTAAGCCCGCGCGCCTTCCGTGACTCCTCTCGCCGCGCCGATGGCCGCCTCAGCTCCTTTCACTTTTTGCCCCCCACCAGGAGGGGCCTCACCGCCCCCACCAGGTACAGCGATCCGCAGACGCAGACCAATCCCTGCGCTCCGGCCAGCTTTCTGGCCAGCTCCAGTGCCTCCCGCGGTTCTTCCGCCGCGCGGGCAGGGCAGCCGCACGCGGCAAAAGCCCCGGCCAGCTGCTCCGGCTCTGCGGCCCGGGGGGAAGGGGGACGGGTGCAGACGGCCGCTCCCACCACCGGGGCCAGGAGGCGCACCATCTCCTTCACGTCCTTGTCCTTGAGTATCCCGACCACCGCCACGGCGCGCCGGCGGGGGAAGAGCCGTCCCAGGGCCGCCACCAGGGTAGACACGCCATCCGGGTTGTGCGCCCCGTCCAGGAGCACGGGCGGTTCTCCTTCGATCAACTCCAGGCGCCCCGGCCAGTGCACCGCCCCCAGACCCCACCGGAGAGCCTCCACGTCCAGCGGCCACCCCTGCTCCGCCAAAAGACCGGCCGCCGCAGCAGCAGTGGCGGCGTTGGCGATCTGGTGCTCGCCCAAAAGGCGCACCCGCAGTTCAAGCTCCCGCCCCAGCCGGCCGGTGAAGAGAAAACGACCGCCCGCAGCGTCCACCGCCAGAGGGGTAAACCAAGATCGGCCCCCGGCCTCCAAACCTCTCCGGCCCTCCGGCCCGCCCCCAGCTTGCCCCGGGACCTCGGCGGCTCCAGCTGGAACCACCCATTCCACGGGGGCCCGGCGCTCCCGCGCCACCTCGGCCAAGATCCCCGCCACCTCCCGGGACTGGGGCGCTACCACCACCGGCCGGCCCTCTTTGATGATCCCCGCCTTCTCGCGGGCGATCTCTGCGATGGTGGAGCCGAGCCGGTCTTGGTGGTCCAGGGCCACGTGGGTGATGACGGAGACTTGCGGCCGGAGGACGTTGGTGGCATCCAGCCGCCCTCCCAGGCCCACCTCCGCCACCCCTATCTGAGCGCCGGAGCGGGCGAAAAAGAGAAAGGCCGCCGCGGTCAGCACCTCAAACTCCGTAGGCGCTCCCCGGCCCAGCCTTCGCTCGACTTCTTCGGCCGCCGGCTTGATCTCCCCCAGCAGGGCCCTGAACTCCTCTGCCGCGATCTCCTGCGCCCCCGGCCAGCCCCAAAGGCCGGGCCTCCGCTCCCTTCCCTCCAGGAGGACCATCCGCTCCTCGTACCGCTCCAGGTGCGGAGAGGTGTAAAAACCCACCCTCAACCCGGCCCCCTGCAGGGCCGCAGCGATCAGGGCCGACGTGGACCCCTTGCCGTTGGTCCCGGCCACGTGCACCCAGGAAAGGGCCTCTTCAGGGTGGCCCAAAAGGCCCAAGAGCAGGCGCATGCGCTCCAGCCCCAGGTCCCAACCCCTGTTGCCCAGCTGCTCGAGGTACGCCAGGAGCTCGTCCTTCACATCCGCGCCAGTTCCTC
>JASBVW010000264.1 GCA_029961005.1 Bacillota bacterium | reverse complement strand
GTTCCCACCAGCGCCAGCCCCACGTTCACCTTCAAAGCCGCCATGATGGTGGGAAAGGTGGCCGGCAGGACCACCTTCTGCAACACCTGCCAGCGGGTGGCCCCGAAGGTGCGCAGGAGCTTGATCTTGTCCTCGTCCACCGTGGAAAAGCCGTGGAAGACCATGATCACCGTCACCACCACTGAGATGGCCAGGGCCATGGCGACGATGGCCGGCAGGCCGTTGCCCAGCCAGACGATGAAGATGGGGCCCAACGCCTCCTTGGGCATGGCATTCAGGACCACGAGGTAGGGCTCCAGCACTCGCGAGAGGTACTCGGACCACCAGAGGGCGGCGGCGATGAGGGTGCCCAGGACGGTGCCGGCGGTGAAGCCCGCCACCGTCTCTACCGCCGTGAGCCGGGTGTGGAGGAGGAGGCTGCCGTCGCGGGCCATTTGATGCAGGGTGGCCGCCACCTGGGAGGGAGAGCTGGTGAGAAAGCTGTTGGCCCAACCCCGCCGAGCGGCCACCTCCCAGAGGAGCAGAGAGATCACCAAAAGGCCCAGGCGGGCCGCCCAGATCGCCACGCTCTGCCGGCGCAGGCGACTCAGGTAGCGGGCGCGCTCCGGCGAAAGCTCCGCCCGCCGGGCACCGCGCGGCGAAGAGGCGGTAACAGCATCTGCCCTGTCACACATGGACGTCCAACTCCTTCCAGATCTCCCTAAAGTAAGTGCGGAAGTAGGGGGACTCGTTGCGGGCCGCCAGAGCGGATTTGACGGGCAGCCCCAGGTCGATCCGGTGTTGGTTGACGATGCGCCCGGGCCGGCGGCTTAAGACCACCACCCGGTCGGCCATGGCGATGGCCTCCGAGATGTCGTGCGTGACCAGGAGGACCGTCTTCTCCTCCTGGCGCAGGATGCGCGAGACTTCGTCCTCCAAAAAGAGCCTGGTCTGATAGTCCAGGGCGGCGAAGGGTTCGTCCAGGAGGAGCACCGCCGGGTCGGTGGCCAGAGTGCGGACCAGGGCCACCCGCTGGCGCATCCCGCCCGAGAGCTGCCGGGGATAGTGGCGCTCGAACCCGCCCAACCCGTAGCGGCGCAGGAGCTGCCGCACCCGCTCCACCTCCGCCGGGGTGCGCCGGCCCAGGACCTCCAACCCCAGGAGGGCGTTCTCCAGCACGGTGCGCCACTCAAAGAGGTGGTCCTGCTGAAACATGTACCCTACAGCGCCAGACGGCCGCTCCACCGGCCGTCCGTCGACCAGCACCTCGCCGGCGGTGGGGCGCAGAAGGCCCGCCACCAGGGAGAGGAGAGTGCTCTTGCCGCACCCGCTGGGGCCTACGAGGCAGACGAACTCCCGCTCCTGCACCCCCAGGGTGATCTCGCGCAGGGCTTCCGTCTCCCCCCGCGGGGTGTGGTAGGTCAGGCTCACCCCGCGCAGTTCCACCTTGTACGCCTCGCCCATCATCCCGCCTCCTTGCAAAACAGCCCGGCCCTTCGAGGGCCGGGCCGGGGCCGCCCAGGAGGGTTACGGCTCGACGATGCGCTCCATGGCCCGCTGGGCGAACCGGGTGATGACCAGCCGGTCGTAAGGGGCGCGCTCTTTCAGTTCCCCGGCGGCCTGAATGATGTCCTGCAGCCGCTCAAAGGACTCCCTGGTCAAGAGGGGATGGGCCTGATAGGCTCCCACCTTCTGGTAGCGCTCCACCGAGCGGCGCAGGATGTCCCGGTCGGCCTCGGGGAAGAAGGGTGCGATGACCTCCACGATCTCTTCCGCCTTGTGGCGCTGCACCCAGAGCTGGCCCCGGTAGATGGCGTTGGTGAAGCGCTGGATGGTCTCCGGGTGGCGGAGGAGGTAGTCCTTGCGCACGTGGAAGGCCGTGTAGGCCGTGGGCCCTACGCTGGCGCCGATGGAGGCCACCACGTACCCCTTTCCCTCCCGCTCCAGGAGAGAAGCGGTGGGCTCGAAGAGGGCCACAAAGTCCCCCGTTCCTGCCTCAAAGGCCCCCGCGGTGGCGGTAAAGGCCAGGTTGCGGATGAGCTTCACCTCCCGGAGGGGGTCCAGCCCGGCCTGGCGAATGGCGTATTCCAGGCACATCTCCGGCACCCCGCCCGGTCGCCCCCCGATGATGGTCTTGCCCTTGACGTCCCGCCAGCGAAACTTAGGCAGGGGCCGCCGGGCCACCAGGAAGGACCCGTCGCAGGCAGTGAGTTCCGCGAAGGCGACGAAGTGATTGGCCGCCCCCTGCTGGTAGACGTAAATCCCGGCCTCGGGGCCGAAGAAGCCCACGTCCACCGCCCCCGAGAGCAGGGCCGCCGCTCCCTTGTCGGCCCCCCAGGCGGTGGAGAGTTCGATCTCTATTCCTTCCTCCCGGAAGAAGCCCCGGTTGATGGATACGTACAGGGGGGCGTAGAAGACCGACCGCACCACTTCGGAGAGCCGGACCCGCTCCGGGGGCGGAGCCGCGCCGGCCCCCGGGCTTGCGGCCGCCCAGAGCAGGCCCGCCAGAAGCGCCATCGCCACCCAAAAACGCTTCCCGCTCACGTCTCATCCCTCCTTCGGGCAAAGGTCCCGCCCTCCATACTTATGCCCCGGGGGGCCGTTTTGACAGCAAAAAGGGGCCGCCGCCCACAACTCAGCTGGGCGGCGGCCCCTCTGGCTGGCAACTATCCGGCCGTTCTGCCTGGCGACTT
>JASBVW010000263.1 GCA_029961005.1 Bacillota bacterium | reverse complement strand
GAACCTGCAACCCTCCGGTTAACAGCCGGATGCTCTACCGTTGAGCTATCGAGGACCGCCAACGCTTTTATACTAACACGCTCTTCTTTGCCCTGTCAAGAGCCGCTTCACCCTCCGCCGGCCGGTCGCCAAAGCTCAAGTCCAACCGCTCAAAACCGGCAAGCAGGCCGTAAAACCGCATCCCGAACCAGTTGCGAGGCTCCCCCGGCAGGATCGGTAGAACCGGTCGGGCAGCTCAGTCCACGTAATGAGCCCGCCCCGCCACCCGGCGCAGGTCTTCCACCGCCGCCAGAAGGCGCTGGCGCGCCCGCCGGGCTGCTTCGCTCCGCGGCCCCGCCCACAGTGCCCGCTCATATTCCAGGTAGCAGAGTCGGACCCTGGCCTCGGCCAGCAAAACCTCCAGGGCGCCGACGCGGTTGGCCAGGCCCAGGTCTACCGCCTCATGGAACTCCCGTTCGATGAACGGCCCCGGCGCCAGGTAGGGAAAGCGCTCCCTGTCCAGCTCCCCCTGCCCGGCAAACCTGGCCAAAAGAGCCGCCTTAACCCCGGCGAGAAGGTTCTGCTGCACTTCCCAATCTTTCAAGGTGCGCGCAAAGGCCTCCATTAGCTCCTCGCTAGTGGGGGTGAAGTCGACCTGGCGGATCAGGTCGGGCGGGTAGTCGTTCTGCACCTGTGCAGCCATCGCCTGGATTTGGCGGTCCACCGCCGCCATCTCCCGCTGGACCTCCGCTGCCCGCCAGAGGAGGCCGCCCATAAAGCCCAGGGCCAGGAGCAGACCGATTGTCACTCCCCACCCCAGAATGCGGCGCCAATTGGCGCCTCGCCGGCGGGAGGAATAGATATATCGCACGCCTTTTGCCCCTTTCGCCTCGTTTTATTCTCTTTTTCCCTTCGGCACAGAAAAAGGCCGCTCCTGCCGTCAACCACCGGCAAACCTGCCTAGTTTTGCCTTAACTTGAGTATGTCGCTCTACTTTTCATAATATTGGCAAATGCAGGTCTCTGCCAATTTGCTTATAAAAGCTATAAATTGGACATATAACCAACCCTCCTGTACAATCAAGGCGGAGATATTTTTAAAGAAAGGAGAACCGGTATGTCTTGGCGCAAGATCTGGTCCCCTACCTCGGCTCTCGCCCTCACGGGGGTGCTCTTTGGCTTCCTGGCCACTTGGCTCGTGCGGGCCGGCAACCCGGGCAACATGGGCTTTTGTGCCGCCTGCTTCCTGCGCGACATCGCCGGCGCTCTGGGGCTGCACCGGGCAGCTCCCGTCCAATACCTGCGCCCCGAGATCATAGGGCTTCTCCTGGGCAGCTTCGCTTCTGCCCTCATCTTCCGGGAATTTCGGGCGCGGGGCGGCTCGTCCCCGCTCCTGCGTTTCTTCCTGGGGGCGCTGGTCATGATCGGGGCTTTGATCTTCCTCGGCTGCCCCATTCGCCTCTATCTCCGCCTGGCCGGTGGCGACTGGTCGGCCCTGGCAGGGCTGGCTGGCCTGGCCGGCGGTGTGGCCGTGGGCGTCCTCTTTCTGAAGCGCGGCTTTTCCCTTGGCCGTGCCTCTGCTCAGCCTACGGCCAACGGCCTCCTGCTCCCCCTCTTCGCCGTAGCCCTGCTCCTCTTGGCCCTCTGGTCGCCAGTCTTTAACCCCCAAGCGGGTGGCCCCATCTTCGCCAGCACCAGCGGCCCCGGCGCCGCCCGCGCCCCCTTGCTCCTGTCGTTGGGAGCTGGCCTGCTCCTGGGCGTCCTGGCTCAGCGCACGCGCTTCTGCGCCATCGGGGGACTGAGGGACCTGATGCTGCTGGGCGATCGCCACCTCCTGTGGGGAACCCTCGGACTCCTGGGCGGAGCCTTGGCAGGCAACCTGGTCCTGGACCAGTTCCATCCCGGTTTCTTCGGCCAGCCGGTGGCCCATAACGACTGGCTCTGGAACCTGGGCGGGATGTCGCTGGTAGGCCTGGGCGGCGTGCTCCTGGGCGGTTGCCCCCTGCGGCAGATGGTGCTTTCCTCTGAAGGCGACGCCGACGCCGGGGCAGCCGTCTTGGGCATGCTGGCCGGGGCAGCAGTAGCCCACAACTTTTCGCTGGCCAGTTCCCCTCAAGGCGCCTCGGCCTACGGCCCCTGGGCGGTGGTCTTGGGCCTTCTCCTGCTGATAGGCCTAGGCTTGATCCTGAGTACAAGAAAGAAGGATGTGCTCTATGAAGCTGGACCTGCAGGGACTGGCTTGCCCCTCTCCCCTCATGCAGACCATTGACGCCCTGCGGACTGCCGAGACCTCCGGAGAGCAAGAGGTGCTGGTTCTAGTGGACGACCCGGGAGCCCGGGACAGCGTGCTCCGGGTGAGCGTAAAAATGGGCTGGACTGCCACCTGCACCCGGAAAGCGGAAGCTTTTTGGGTCTATCTGACCAAAAAATAAAAAGTAACAGCTATCGTTCAAAAGAAGGAATAAATCCACCCCACCTTGAATTGATAGTGGCATGAGCAATCAGTACTTGTTCTGGACTTCCCTCCTGCTGGGCTTCACCGGCGCCCTGGTGCCCGGTCCGCTCCTCACGGTAACCCTGGCCGAGAGCGCCCGCTGGCGCTTTGCCGCTGGCCCCGCCCTCATCGCCGGGCACGCCGCGGTAGAAGGAGCCCTCGTCCTGGCCGCCGTCAAAGGGCTGGCCGTTTGGCTGCGCCTT
>JASBVW010000262.1 GCA_029961005.1 Bacillota bacterium | reverse complement strand
CGGTGGGTCTCAAAGTGAACCACCCCCGTCACGGGCTCGCTCCAGGGGTTGTGTAAGGCCGCCGCAAAGTCGCCCAGTTCCTCCAGCCAGGCCTGGATGTTCCCCTGCTCCCACTCCACTATACCGGCCAGGTTCATCCCCGGGCTGGGCTCCAAAGGTGAGGCGTAGGCCAGGCTCTGGTAAGCGAGCCCCCGGGCCACAAAGAAGGGGGTGGTGCGCCTGGTCTCCCGGTTGCGCAGGAAAAAGTCCAGGACCGGCCCTACCCCCTCCCGCGCCACCTCCTCGCCGATCACGATCATCTGGTTGTGCGCCAAAAACGGCAGGCGGGGAGTAAAGGAGCGCATGCGGTGCAAGGCCTCTAAAATGCTCTTCCCTTCGGAGGTGACCACCCAGAAAGGCTGGCCGGTCTGGCCGCCTCCCCCGCCCCCCTGGCCTCCTCCCGCACTGGCCCCTGCCACCAGACCCGGCTTCACTACTTTCAACTCCACCAGATACCGGCCGTCCGGGGCTTTATCCACCCCCACCACCATCGCCAAGGCCAGGTGGTCGATCTCCTTGCGGCTCCAGCACCCGCCCAAAAGGAGAGGAAGAAGAGCCAGGACCCCCAGCAGCAAAGCAAACCAACCACAGCGCCATCCTTTATCTCCACCGCGGGCCGCTGCCCTGCCCGGCCCATCCCCGCGCCCTCTTTTAGCCCCACCGCCAGCCGCCCCCTTGCGCAGCACCTCCCCGCACCTCACGCCTTCCGCCCCCCTGCCCGTCGCCCTTCTCGCCTCTGCAGCGAGGCCCACCCCCACAAAAGCAGGGGCAGGGCCAGCTCCAAACCCAAGGCGGCATAGACCCACCACCCCGTGAGGAGGCGGATCAGCTCCGTGACATTCTTTACCAGAAAGAAAGCCAGGGCAGTCATGGCCACCCCGCCGGGCAGGACAAAAGGCCGATAGGAAGAGCGCTGGAGAGCGCCGGCCAAAGCCACGGCTGCCGTGTGGAGGAGCAGGGCCAGCTTTAAAAAGCCGATGATCAGCCAGATGGAGATGATCACCGACTCTACGCGCTCGACGAACTGGGCAATGCGGACGGCCCGGGCAAGTTCTACCGCCGGGAAGGTAAAAGTAGCCGGCTCCCAGGCCCCGAAGATGGCCACCATGGCAAAGATGATCACCCCCAAAAAAAGCCCGGCCAAGGCCACCCCTAGCATCCCTTCCCGCAGCCCGGCCCGGGGATCATAGAGGGCGGGGAGAAAGAAACCCACGACCGCGGCTTCCCCCAGGCCAGCCGCCACGATCAAGATGGCCCGGGCGGCCGCCAGCGGGCGGTGGAGCAAAGTAAAGCCCACCGGCTGTACCTGGGCCAGTTCTACCCCCGGCAGGACCGTGAGCACCTGAAAGGCGCTCACAGCCAAGACTAAGGGAAAGACGATCTCCAGGGAGCGAGCGATCACCTCCAAGCCGTACCAGGCTCCCACCACGGCCACCGCGCCCATCAGGAGGAGAAAGACCAGCAGAGGCGTCTCCGGCATAAACGCCGTGGCAAAGAGCTCTGCTCCGCTGCGCATGGCCAAAGCCCCGGCCAGGAGGAAAAAGGCGGCGTAGAGGAACCCCACCAGCACCCTACCTCCGCCTCCTGCCAGGGCTCCGGCGCAGCCGACCAGGTCCTGATTGGCGAAGCGCAGGCCCAGGGCTACTATCGCCCAGACCCCCGGCAAGACCACCGCCGCTCCTAACAACATAGCCAGCCAGGCGTCCTGTTGCACCAAGCCGGCGACCGGAGCCGGGAGCAGGACCACCAGCGAAGTGAAGCTCACCAGCCAGACCAGCAAGATCACCTGGCGTCCCCCGATCCTGCCCAGTTCCATCTCTCCCGCCTCCTCCTCTGCCTTGCGTACGCCGGACTCCAACCCCCCGCCCCTCCCCTACGCCGGCCCTCCTCGGTCCCCTTTTTCGCCTGGCGGCTGAGCCGGGCCTTTCTTTTGTGGGCCTTCCTTCTCCTGAACCGGCACCCCCCGGGTCTTCTGCCCTTTCCCCTCCTGCTCCTCCGGCCCCGGCTGGCGGGGAGGAGGGGCGGGCATGAGCCCTTTCCGCTGTCGCACCGGGTCGCGGTAGCCCACCCGCGGCCGGAGATACATAGCCCACCAGGGCGCCCGCACCAGGGTGTCCTTCAACCCCGGCGTGTGTAGGGGAGCCAGGGGGCTCAAGTACGGCTCGCCGAAGGAACGCAGCGAATTGAGGTGCAAGAGGACCAGCGTGGCGCCCCACATGATGCCGAAGAAGCCCAGACTGGCCCCCAACGCCATGAGGGGAAAGCGCAGAAGGCGCATGGTAATGGCAGTGCTGTACGAAGGGATGGCAAAAGAGGTGATGGCAGTCATGGCGACAATGATCACCATCAAGGGGCTGACGATTCCCGCCGCCACCGCCGCTTGGCCCACCACCAGGGCTCCGACGATGCTCACGGCCTGGCCGATGGCCCGGGGCAGGCGCAGGCCGGCCTCCCGCAGGATTTCAAAAGCCAGCTCCATGAGCAGCGCTTCCACAAAGGCCGGAAACGGCACCCCCTCCTTTCCGGCCGCGATGCTGATGGCCAGGGTGGTAGGCAGCATCTCCTGGTGAAAGGTGGAGACGGCGATGTAGAACGAAGGCAGGGCCACCGAGATAATGAGCGAGGCCAGCCGGATGAGG
>JASBVW010000261.1 GCA_029961005.1 Bacillota bacterium | reverse complement strand
TGAGGATGCCGATGTGGGCCAGCCCCCTGGCCGCTCCCCCGCCCAGGGCCACCACTATCCCTTTTCCCCGCCTTGGCCTCCTGTCAGCCCGCTCCATCCTCCAGCCTCGTTGGCAGTCTGCGAAAGGAAGACGTACAGCCACGAATATTCCCCCTCTGAGCGTGGGCAGCAAAAGTGGCCAGACAGACCAAAAAGACCAAAAAAACAAAGCACTTTTTATTCTACTACCCATTCGCGGATTCGTCCAGAGGGGGTAGGCAGGATCAAGGAAGGCCAGCGAAGAGTCCCGCGCCGCCCAGGGAAAAGCCCGGCCACAGGTAGGTCCGGTCTTCCCTCTTGAGGAAGTGTTCAGGGAAAAGGAAGAAGGGACTGCAAGAGCTGGCCTACGTCCAGCGTAAAGCCGGGCAGGAGGGGGCTGGTCAGGATAGTGCCCGCGGGATAAACCTGCGCCGTGACCAGCTGTATACCCTGGCGCGCCGCCACCTCGACGGTGCGGGCTTCCGGGTCCACCAGCCACAGCTCCTGGACGCCGAAGCGCTCGTAGAGCCGGCGCTTGGTCACCCGGTCCCACTCCGCCGTGGCCGGGGAAAGGATCTCCACCACCAGGTCCGGCGCCCCTTGAATGTTGGCCGCTTTGACGATCCCCAGCCGCTCCCGCGCCACGTAGAGGAGATCCGGTTGCACCACGTTATACTGGTCCAGCACCACGTCCAGCGGGGCATCAAACACTCTGCCCAGGTTGCGATCCTCGACCCAGGCTAGAAGAGCCCTTTCCAGGCGTTTGGAAATCTCTTGATGTGGCACGCTGGGCGACGGCACCATCCGCAAATCCCCCTCCACCAGTTCATAGCGCAGCCCGGCGGGCATGCGGCAGTAGTCCTCGTAGGTGAGGCGCACCCTCTCAGGGGCGGATTCGCGCAGCAGCTCGCCCTCATGCTCGCGCTCCGGCACGGCCGCCCACCTCCTTTACCCTTTATTCCTCATTTTACCAAACCGGCGAGGAAGTCCGCAAGGGCGCCGTGGCAGCAACGGCCGGAGGGGTTTTCCACTAAGCAGCGGCCCCCTTTGCCCGCCCCCGTCCGTTCCCTCACCGCCTCCAGCGTCGGGGGGCAACCCTCCTCCACCGCCCGGCGAATCTCTCCCCTGGTCACGCCGGCGCAGTAGCACAGGGGGACGTCCGGGCCTTCGTCTTTAAACCAGACCGGCACCCCCGCAGCAGTGAAGAGCCGACCTCCCCCCGGCTGGAAATAAACCACCTCACACGCCGGGTTCAGGCAGAGCAGGTACCCGCCGGCCGCAGCCACCTTTTCCTCCTCCGGGGCCTTGACCAGGCTCCGGACCGTGATGGCGGGGACGGCGGAGCCGGCAGAACCGCAGCGGGGGCACGCCCCCGAGCAGACGCAGCCGCTGCCGCAAGTATCTGGCACGTCGAGATCCCCCTTTTACTCCGTTCTTTGTTCGTCTACCCGGAACCCGGCCCCGCCACCGCCGCCAGCCGCTCAGCGGCCCGGGCAAAGTTCGGCGCCGCAGCCAGGGCCGCCCGGTAGTGCTGCGCCGCCTCTGCCCTCCGCCCCAGCACCTCAGCAATCACCCCCAGGTTGAAGTGGGCCAGGTAAGAGCCTACGCCGCAGGCGCTGACATAGCGGGCTGGAGCCTCGCCGCAGCGCAGGCAGTCTCGGAAGGCCGCCTCGGCCAGGTCAGGCCGCCCCAAATCCAGGGCCAGGGAACCGCGCAGAAAGTAGAGGTCCGTGTAATCCGGAAACTGGCGCAGCCCCTCCTCCACCAGCCGCCAGGCCTCCTGGTGGCGCCCCAGGGTGCGCAGGCACTCAGCGGTGTCCAGGAGGAGCTTGGAGGTGTACAGCCCCTGAATCCGATGGGCCTCCTGAAAGGCGCGCAGGGCCGCGGCGTGATCCCCCACCCGGTTATAGCAGGTGGCCAGGGCGTAGTGGAGAAAGGCATCGTCCGGGTGCGCGGCTATCTGGCGGGTGAGGAGCTCGATGTAGCGCCGCGCCTTCTCCTGCGCCGCTGCTGGGCCTCCCTCGTACCCGTGGTGGAGGATGCGCAGACCCGAGTCCCCCGGCCCCGCCGGGGCGTGCCCGCGCCCTGGAGCGGTACCCTCCCGCCCCGCCACACCCACGAAGAACTCCGGCCGCGGCGTCACCTCTTCGTGCACCGGGTAGCGGTAAGAGAAGAGCCGACGGCGAAAGAGGCGCACCACGCGCCCGCGCTGCACCTGCTCGGGGTGTTCCGGCCCGGCCAGAGGGGTCAAGCAGTCCAGGTAATACCAGTCGTACTGAGGACTTGCCAAAAGAGCCCGCAGGCGCGGCCCGTCCCCGGGGGCCAGCTCCTCGTCAGCATCCAGCACCAGGGCCCACTCCCCTCTGGCCTGCTCCAGGCTGAAGTTGCGGGCAGCCGCGAAGTCGTCCCGCCAGGCGAAGCCGACCACCCGCGCCCCCTGCGCCCGGGCCAGTTCGGCGGTCCGGTCCCGGGAACCGGTATCCACCACCACCACCTCGTCCACCGCTTCCCGCGCGCTGGCCAGACAGCGCTCGATCCTGCCCTCCTCGTCGCGGGCGATCAGGCAAAGGGAGACCAGGGGCTGCCCGGACTTAGGTACCTCGCTCTTCTCAAAGGGTACAGCCTCTGCCACAGCCTGCCTCCTCTCAGACTAGTAACTCC
>JASBVW010000260.1 GCA_029961005.1 Bacillota bacterium | reverse complement strand
GACGCCGTGGGCCGTCCCCACCGCCACCGCCAGGGCATCCACCCCCGTCTCCGCCACAAAGCGGGCCGCCTCGGCGGGGTCGGTGAAGAGCTCCTCCTTTTGCTCCACTTTAATGTAATCTTCCGTGCCCACAATCCGCCCCAGCTCTGCCTCCACGGAGACGCCCATGGCGCGGGCCACCTCGACCACCCGCTTGACCAGGGCCACATTCTCCGCCCAGGGGAGGTGAGAACCGTCGACCATGACGCCCGTGAAGCCGTGCCGAAGGCAAGCCATGATCCTCGCCCAATCGCGGCCGTGGTCCAGGTTGAGGGCGACCGGCACCGAGGCGCGTTGAGCCGCCAGGCGGCCGATGGCTGCCACATACTCCACGCCGGCGTAGGCCAAGCCGCTCTGGCTGGCCTGGATGATCACCGGGGCGCGTTCAGCCTCGGCAGCGCTGATGATGGCCTGCAGGAGCTCCAGGTTGCTGAAGTTAAAGGCGCCTACAGCATAGCCACCGGCGTCCGCAGCGCGCAAGAGCTCGCCGGCTGGTAGGAGAGCCAAAGCCAAACCTCCTCGGAACCCTTATCCCTTGTGATGGCGGGAGGGCAGGCGATTGCGATCCAGGTAGGTGGCGGTGCCTTTGATGAGTTCGATGCGCTTGGTCTCTTTAATGACCCGGGCATCCTCGTCCGTCTCGCCGAAGATCACCGCTACGCTGTCGCACTGGGGGCAGTGCAGCTCCACCTTATCCGGGAAGATATCGATCTCGATGTGGGCGTTCCCGCACTGGCAGCAAAGCCGGCCGTGGGAGGCCAGGTACTGGAGGCGATGCAGGACTTCCCACATGACATCCGGGCTATCGAAGAAGTCGTCGTAGTCCAGCTCGGCCAGCAGGTTCTCCAGAGGGATCTTGTTCCTGTCCAGGATCTTCAATACTTCCTCTTCCTGGCCGAGAAAGCCCAGTTCCACCTGAGTTTCCGGGCAGTGGAGGTTGACCAGCTCAGCCGTCCACAGCTCCTCTCGATCCAGAACCAGTACGTGCGGCAGCTCGCAGATGACGCAGGAAAGCTGCACGGTATAGGTGCGGTGCCCCCGCGTGTGTATTTGCAGCAAAACAGCCCCGCATCCGCACTCCAAGCGCACCGTATGCTGGCCCGAGAAAAGGAAGGGGTGGAGAGAGCGCTTGTTCAATTTCCCGCAACTGGGACAACGCATGGCCACAGTCCGCTCAGCGACCAGCATCTTCCGCTCTCCCCCCTCTCTTCTCTTTTTCCAGTTTGTCGCCGGTATTATTCGTGCCCGTACCCCATAAATCCTCTAATGTACCGCTTTCCGCCAGGACAATTTTTTTGATCTCGCCGGAGCGGTTCCAGATGAGCAGAGCCGGGGCCCCAGCGCTTAGCCCTGCCCGAGCGGCCTCTGTCCAGGACAGAGTATGCGCCGCCCGCTCAATCTGTGCCTGCCCGGACAAAATACGGACGCCGGAGCGGGCAGCAGAGCCAGCGCCCTCCTCGAGCGGGCGCGTCTCCAGCGGCGCCACCTGCACCCGCCCCCGCCCGGGGTCCCAGGCCAAAAGCTGCACCTCTTCCACCCGGTAGAAGCCCTCTACGCGCACGGCCCGCCCGGCCCGATCCAGGAAGGTCCGCACCTCCACCCGATCGCGCTCCGTGACCGGCCGCAGCGCCTCAGCAGCCACGGGAACTCCGTTCAAGGCCACCGCGGCCCCCGGCGCCAAAGCCAGGCGGCATTCCCCCTTCGGGGTCCACAGGAGCAGGCTCCCCTCTCCGACCGCCGCCACTTCTCCCTCCAGCACCGCGGCCTCCTCCCTCATCGGCCCGGCCAACCCTTCGCCTGCCGCCGGCGCCGCACGGCTGTTCCCCAACACCCCCGCGGAAAGGGCCATCAGCAGAGCCGCCGTCAACCAACCTTTACCCACTCACTCTCCCCCTCCCTGACACTTTCATTCTCGCCAGGGAGTGGGAACTCTATACGGGCCGGGGCAAACCTTTTGGCTCAGCCCCTCTGTTGTGCCTTCTGAAGGGCCGCCCCTACGAAGTCGCGAAAGAGCGGATGAGGCCGCAAAGGGCGGGACTTGAATTCGGGGTGAAACTGCGCGCCCAGAAACCAGGGGTGATCGGGCAATTCTATGATCTCCACCAGGCGCTTGTCGGGGGAGAGCCCGCTGATCACGAGCCCCGCCGCAGTTAGCTCGGTCCGGTATTCGTTGTTAAATTCGTACCGGTGCCGGTGCCGCTCGTAGACGATATGGTCCTGGTAAGCGGCATAGGCCCTGGTCTGGGGGGCCAGGACACAAGGATAAAGCCCCAGGCGCATTGTTCCCCCCAGGTCCTCGACCTCTTTCTGCTCGGGGAGCAGGTCGATCACCGGATCGGGTGTAGTGGGGTCGAACTCAGAGCTGTTGGCCTGGGCCAGGCCGACCACGTGCCGGGCGAACTCGATCACCGCGCACTGCATCCCCAGGCAAATGCCAAAGAAAGGCACCTTGCGCTCCCGGGCGTAACGGATGGCCTTGATCTTCCCTTCGATGCCGCGGTAGCCGAAGCCGCCGGGGACCAAGATGCCGTCGGCGGCACCCAGCAGCTCCTCCACCTTCTCCTCCGTGGCCTCCTCCAGCGCGTCCGAGGGGATCCAGAGCACCTCCACTTCGGCATCGTGGGCGATGCCGCCGTGGCGCAAGGCTTCCACCACGCTGAGGTAGGCGTCGCGCAAGGA
>JASBVW010000259.1 GCA_029961005.1 Bacillota bacterium | reverse complement strand
GGCTTCCCCCCTGGGCTTCGTCAGCCCGGATCGGGCGGTGGCAGTGGCGGAGGCGGTGAAGGGTTACATCCACTCCATCGAGACCTTCGGCACCGTAGACGGCGGGGGCATCCGCTACGTCCTCTTCCTGCAGGGCTGCCCCCTGCGCTGCCAGTTCTGCCAGAACCCGGACACCTGGAGCGGCCCGGGGCGGGAGGTGGAAGTGGAGGAGATTGTGCGCCAGGTGCGGGACTACAAGGCCTACTTCGACCTCTCCGGGGGCGGGGTCACCGTCTCAGGGGGGGAGCCCCTGGCCCAGTGGCGGTTCGTCCGGGAGCTCTTCCAGCGCTGCGGGGAGCTGGGAGTCCACCGCAGCCTGGATACCTCCGGGTACGCTCCTCCGGAGCACTTTCGCGCCGTTCTGGAGGTGACGGACCGGGTTCTCTTCTGCCTCAAGGTGGTGGACCGGGAGAAGCACCGCGCCCTGACCGGCCGCGACAACGACCTGATTTTGGCTAACCTGGGCCTGGCCTGCCGGGGCCCGGCGGAGCTGGTTGTCCGCTACGTGCTCCTCCCGGAGGTCAACGATTCGGACCGGGACCTGGCGGACTTGGCCCGCACGGCCCGCTGCACCGCTCAGACCAGCCGGGTGGAGCTTTTGCCCTACCACCGGCTGGGGGTGCCCAAGTGGGAGGCTCTGGGTTGGCGGTACGAGCTGGAGTGGGTGCGCGTCCCCACCCCTGCAGATCTGGACCGCGCCCGGCGGGTACTGCAGGAACACGGAGTGGAAGTGGTATGATCAATAGTACCTTCGCCTGTCCAGGTATTCCTGTACCAGCTGCAGGGTTTCGCCGAAGCGCTGGAAGTGCACCACCTCCCGTTCCCGGAGGAACCGCAAGACGTCGGTGGCGTCCGGGTCGTCCGAGAGGTTGATCAGGTACTCATAGGTGGAGCGGGCCTTCTCTTCGGCGGCCATGTCTTCGTGTAAGTCGGTGACGGGATCGCCTTTGGATTGGATGTAGGCGGCTGTCCAAGGAGCCCCCTCCGCATTGACGAAGTAGAGGGCCCGGTCGTGATCGGCGTAGTAGCCGTCCAGGCCGGCCGCTTTAATCTCCGAGAGCGGGGCATCCTTGATCAGGTTGTAAACCAGGGCGGCCACGATCTCCATGTGGGCCAGCTCTTCGGTCCCGATGTCCGTCAGCACCGCTTTAGCCTGTGCAATGGGCATGGTGTAGCGCTGGGTCAGGTAGCGCAAAGAGGCGGCCAACTCCCCGTCCGGGCCGCCGTACTGGGTGATGATGTTCTTGGCCAGCCGGGGGTTGGGGCGGGTGACCCGCACCGGGTACTCCAGTTTCTTTTCGTACAACCACATCTCCTCTTCACCTCCCTCGCTAGTTTTCCACTTCCCAGGGCCAGGGCTCGTCGATCCACCGCCAGCCGTCCGGGCTGGGGGCGTGGCCGAAGTTGACCAGGGGTCCGTAGGCTTCCTCGTATTCCCGCTTCGCGGCGGCCAGTTCCCGTACTACCCGGTTATAGTCCTCCAAGGCCCGCCGCTCCCTGGGGTGGGTGTCCAGGAAGAGGTTGAGGTCGATGGCGGTAAACTCCAGGGCTTGAATCCGGCGGAGCAACTCCAGGCGACTGCGCGCGCCGTTCATGGGTCTCCCCCCTCACCGCTCCCGTTCCCGGTAAGGGAAGTAGAGCTCAGGGAAGATGGTTCCTTTGCGCAAGCCCTCTTCAGGGCTGAAGGTGGTCCGATAGGTCTGGAAGGGCACAAAAGCCCTGGCCAGGCGCATCTCTGCAGGCCTTTGCTCGTTCATGATTTTTCAGCCTCCTCCTTGCCTCAGTCCGGTTTACTCTGATTATATGCGGAGGCTTGACCCGGTGTGTCCTCACAGAACTTCCTCTTACTCCAGGGGTTCCTTGACGGAAGAGGTTAACCATGATAATATTTAATTTAATTAATATTCTGGGAAGCGGGGTGGTTTCCCATGGAGGCCCAGATCCGCCGCCAAAAATTGCTGAAGCTCCTGTGCGCCACCGTGGGGGAGATGCTCCTTCAACCTACCCTGGAGGAGATAGAGCGCTCGAATCTGACCGATGTCCAGTTAGCCGCTCTGCGGTACCTCCTCTGCCACACCAACCCCACCGCCGGTGAGATGGCGGAGGGATTGCACATCAGCCGGGCGGCGGTGAGCAAGCTCCTGGATCGCTTGGCGCACAAGAAGATGCTGCGCCGCCTGGACGACTACCGGGATCGCCGGCGCACCCGGGTAGAGCTGACGGCGGAGGGGAAAAGGTTGGTGGAAGAGGTCCTGGAGCGGGAAAAGAGCCGCTTCGCCGAGGTCTTTGCCCGCCTCTCCGAGGAGGAGCTGGCGCACCTGGAGCAGGGGATAGAGGCCTTTCTCCGCGCCACCCTCACCCGGGTGGAGGACGTGGAGCTGGTCTGCCTGCGCTGCGGTACGGCTCACCTGCCCACCTGTCCGGGCAACGTCATCTACAAAACCTTGACCGG
Source organism: Bacillota bacterium (assembly GCA_029961005.1). Classification (GTDB taxonomy): domain Bacteria; phylum Bacillota; class UBA5301; order JASBVW01; family JASBVW01; genus JASBVW01. The sequence goes on along the minus strand of JASBVW010000259.1, from coordinate 239 downwards.
CCAGGACAAGGACACGGTTTAAAACCGCTGGGCCAACTGGCCCGCGCGGGCAGGAATCCCCCGCCCGGGGGCGAAATAGTAGGCGCGCCCCTAAATCTGCGGTGGGTGGGGCCTTTTAATGTGCCCGCCCAGCCACCAGAGGAGGTAGTGTCGATGGGAGTTTGGGTCTGTACGGTCTGCGGCTATATGTATGATCCGGCCAAGGGCGATCCGGTGCAGGGCATCAAGCCGGGTACGCG
>JASBVW010000003.1 GCA_029961005.1 Bacillota bacterium | reverse complement strand
CGCCACCTCTTCTCCGCCCAGGTGTGCGAAGAGCTGAGCCAGGATCCACAGGTCCGGCCGCGCCTCCCCTGGTGGGGGAAGCGCCGGCCGCACCAGCTGCACCCGCCGTTCGGTGCTGGTCACAGTCCCCTCCTTCTCCGGCAGGGCAGCCGCCGGCAGCACCACGTGGGCGCGGCGGGCCGTCTCGGTGAGGAAGAGGTCCTGGACCACCAGCAGCTCCAACCGGGCCAGACCTTCTTCCAGCTTACCCAGGTTCGCTTCCGTGACCAGAGGATTTTCGCCCATGATGTAAAGCCCCCGGACCTTGCCCGCTGCCATGGCTTCCGCCAGCTCGGAGAGGGCCAGCCCCGGGCGGGCGGGGAGCGGCCGCCCCCACGCCTCGGCAAAGCGCCGCCGCTCTTCCTCCGCGCCGACCGGGGCGTAGCCGGGCAGGTAATCCGGGAGAGCGCCCATGTCGCACGCCCCCTGCACGTTGTTTTGCCCCCGGAGAGGGTTGACCCCGCTCCCGGGGCGGCCCACATTGCCGGTGAGCAGGGCCAGGTTGGCCAGGGCCAGGACGCGGTCCGTCCCGGCTGCGTACTGGGTGACGCCCATGGCGTACAGGATGGCCGCCGGGCTGGAGGTGGCGTAGATCCGCGCCGCCTCCCGGATCACGCCCGCCGGCACGCCGGTCACCGCTTCGGCCCATTCCGGCGGGCAACGCCGCACCGCTCTGGCCAAGGCTGCAAAGCCCTCCGTCCGCCGGCGGATGAACTCTGCGTCATAAAGCCTTTCGGTCACGATTACGTGCGCCAGGGCGTGGAAGAGGGCCACGTCGGTCCCCGGCCGCGGCCTGAGGTGCAGGTCGGCTCCCTCGGCCAGGTCCGTGCGGCGGGGATCCACCACGAGGAGCCGGGCGCCCCTCCGGCGCCCCCGCTGAAGTTGCAGGGCCACGCCGGGATGGGCCTCCGGGGTGTTGGAGCCTACCACTAGATAGCAGCGGCTCAGGGCCAAATCCGCCAGGGAATTGGTCATGGCCCCGCTGCCGAAGGCCTTCTGCAACCCCGTCAAGGTGGGGGCGTGGCAGAGGCGGGCGCAGTGGTCCACGTTATTGGTGCCCAACACGGCCCGGAAGAGCTTTTGAAAAAGGTAGTTCTCTTCATTAGTGCAGCGGGCGGAGGCCAGGCCGGCCAGGGCGTCGGGGCCCCAGCGCTCCCGAATCCTTTTCAGACCGGAGGCCACCGCGGCCAGGGCTTCCGCCCAGCTGGCCGGGACCAGTTCTCCGTGGCGGCGCACCAGGGGGGTCTTCAGCCGCTCCGGGTGCTGCAAGTAGCCGTGGCCAAAGCGCCCTTTGACGCAGAGCAGGCCATAGTTGGGCGGCCCCTCTGCCCCCTCCGCTCCCACGATGCGCCCCTCGCGGGTCAGGAGCCGAATCCGGCACCCTACCCCGCAGTATTCGCAGACCGTCTCCGTGCGCTGCAGTTCCCAGCTTCTCCCCCGGCCCAGGCGGAAGTTGGGCACCAGGGCGCCGGTGGGGCAAAACTGGACGCAGTTGCCGCAGAAGGTGCAGGGGGGGTCGGCCAGAGGGCGCGCAAAAGGCGTGCCTACCCAGGTTTGCCGGCCGCGGCCCATCAGGGCGATGGCATGCCTCCCCTGCAGCTCGCCACAGACCTTGACGCAGCGGCCGCAAAGGATGCACTTGCGGGTGTCGCGGAGGAAGAAGGGATTCCTCGCTTCGGAGCTGGGTAGAGGCTGGCCGCTTCCCGCGGCGAACGCTCTAGGTACGACAGCTGGGGAAGCAGAGGCCTTGCTCCCTCCCCCGCCCACTCCGTACTCATAGGCGTACTTCTGGAGCAGGCACTCGCCGCTCTTCTCGCAGGTCAGGCAGTCCTGAGGGTGTTCCGCCAGGAGCAGGCGCAGCAGGCCCCGCCTGGCCTCCCTCACCCGTTGGGAGGAGGTCAGGATCTGCAGGCCGGCAGAGACCGGGGTGCAGCAGGCGGGCACCAGATTCCTGTTGTCCGCCACCTCCACCACGCAGAGCCGGCAATGGCCGCCGGGCGAAAGGGCAGGGTGATAGCACAGGGTGGGCACCTCGCTCCCCGCCTCCCGGCAGGCCTCCAGGATGGTAAAACCGGCCGGTACCTCCAGGCGCCGGCCGTCAATCACCACCGTCACGGCGGCGCTGGCCGCCGTCTCCCTTACTTCCACCTTTTCCTCAGCCATTCCCCTTCTCCCCTCTCTCCTCCGTTTCACCGCCGGAGGATCAGCTGGCTACGGCGCCGAAGACGCAGGCCCGCTGACACTCGCCGCACCTGATGCAGCGCCCGGAGTCGATGCGGTAAGGTTGGCCGGGCTGGCCGGAGATGCACCCGCGCGGGCAAGCACCCACGCAGCGGGCGCAGCCCCGGCAGCGCTCGGGCACGATGTAAAAGCTCCGCAGGTGGGGGCAGGCGTTGGCCGGGCAGCGCTTCTCCAGCACGTGGGCCTCGTACTCGGCCCGGAAGTAGCGCAGGGTGGAGAGGACGACATTGGGGGCAGTCCGCCCCAGCCCGCAGAGGGAGGTGTCTCGCACCAGCTCCGCCAGAGCCTGCAGCTCCTCCAGCGCGCCCTCCTCCGCCTCTCCCCGCACGATGCGGTCCAACAGGGCTAAAAGTTGATGCAGCCCTTCCCGGCAGGGTAGGCAATTGCCGCACGACTCCGCGGCGGCAAACTCGGCAATGAAGCGCGCCAAGTCGGGTAAACAGTGCCGCTCGTCCAGCGCCACTACGTCCCCGGAGCCGATCATGGCCCCCACCCGTTCCAGGGCCTCGTAGTCCATAGAGGTATCCAAGAGGCCTGGAGGGAGGCATCCGCCCGAGGGGCCGCCGATCAGCACCGCCTTTAAACTCCGCCCTTCTCTGATCCCGCCCCCGAGCTCGTAAATCAGCCGGCGCAGGGGCAGGCCCAGCGGCACCTCCACCAGGCCCGGGCGCTCCACTTCGCCGGAAAGGGCAAAGACCTTGGTTCCGCGGCTCTCTCCCTGGCCAAAGCCGGCGTACCAGCTCCCCCCTCGCTGGATGATGGGCGCAACGGCGGCCAGCGTCTCCACGTTGTTGACCACGGTGGGCTTGCCCCACAAACCGGCCGTGGAGGGGTACGGCGGGCGCGGCCGCGGCACCCCGCGCTCCCCCTGGAGCGAGGCGATGAGCGCCGTCTCCTCGCCGCAGACGAAAGCGCCGTTGCCCTCCACCACTTGAACCGAAAAATGGAAACCGCTGCCGAGTATATCCCTCCCCAAAAGGCCGCGCGCCTCCGCCTGTTCTATGGCCCGGCGGAGGCGGCGGATGGCCAGGGGATACTCGGTTCGCACGTAAAGGTAGCCGGTGGCAGCCCCCACCGCATAAGCCGCAATGGCCATCCCTTCTAAGACGGAGTGAGGATCACCCTCTAAGAGCGTGCGGTTGATGAAGACCCCCGGGTCTCCCTCATCTCCGTTGCAGATGACGTACTTTTCCGGCCCGGGGGCGCGGCGCACCTCTTCCCATTTGCGCCAGGTGGGAAAGCCCGCCCCTCCCCGCCCTCGCAGGCCGGAGCGCCGCACCTCTGCCACCACTTCTTCCGGTTTCATCTCCCGCAGGGCTTTCCCCAAGGCAAGGTAGCATCCGGCCCCCAGGGCCTCATCCAGGTCCTCCGGGTCGATGCGGCCGCAGTTCCGCAGGCAGATCCGGGTCTGGCCCTGCAAGAACTCCCCGCCCGCTTCGCCCCCCGGCAAAAGCCACTCCTCCACCACCCGCCCCCGGCCCAGGTGCTCCTCTGCGATGCGCTCCGCCTTCTCCGGAGTCACGCGGGCGTAAAAGGCCGGAGGTAAGCCGGGCAGTCGCACCTCCACCAGCACCTCCTGGTGGCAAAGGCCCAGGCACCCGGTGGGGCGGACCTCTGCCTCTAGACCCAGGCGGCGGAGCGCCGCCAAAAAGGCACTTCTGACTTCCTCCCCTCCCGCCGCCAAACCGCAACTGCCCAGGCCGATCAGAATCCGCGGGCGCAGCCGAAGTCCGGGTTCAAGCTTAACCTGCTCCAGCGCCATAGGCCCTGGCGCCCCCTTCAAGACCGAGGCCTTGCCCGGCCAGGCGCCGGGCCGCCTGCACGGTATTGAACAAGAGCATGGCCACCGTCATGGGACCCACCCCGCCCGGAACAGGGGTAATGGCGGCCGCCCGCGGCGCCACCGACTCAAAGTCCACATCCCCGACCAAACGGCCGTCCACCCGGTTGATGCCCACGTCTACCACCACCGCCCCCTCCCGAACCATCTCTCCTGTGATCGTCCGCGGGCGACCCACCGCCACCACCAGGAGTTCAGCCTGCCTGGTCAGGGCAGCCAGGTCCGGGGTGCGCGAATGGCAGACCGTGACCGTAGCGTCCTCCTGAAGCAGGAGGAGGGCCATGGGCTTACCCACGATATTGCTGCGCCCTACCACCACCGCATGCCGCCCCGCCAGAGGAATCCTCGACCGCCGCAGGAGCTGAACGATCCCGTGGGGCGTGCAGGGCCAGAGGCACTCCTCCCCTGCCTGGAGCCTGCCCATATTCAGCGGGTGAAAGCCGTCCACGTCCTTCTCCGGCCGGAGAGCGGCCATCACCGGCCTGGGGTCCAGATGGGGAGGAAGGGGAAGCTGTACCAACAAGCCGTGCACCCCTTCGTCCTCATTCAGCTCCTCCACGGCGCGCAGCAGCTCCTCCTGAGTGATGTCCGCCGGCAGGCGCACCACGCGGGAGGCAATTCCCACCTTCTGGCAGGCCGCCTCCTTGTTGCGCACATAAGTCTGGGAGGCTGGATTATCTCCCACCAGGAGCACCGCCAGACAGGGCGCTACTCCGGTCTTCTTCAGGCGCTGTACCTCCGCCGCCACTTCCCGGCTGATCTCTTCCGCCACTGCCTTGCCGTCCAAAATGGCCGCCACTGCCCTTCACCCCCTATTTCGCCCCCATTCTACGCCTCAAAGGGGCGAGGACACAATAAAACAGCCGCCAGATGTCGTTATCCGGCGGCCAAAGGCGGCTTAACTCCTTCAGAAGTCTTCGCAGGTCCGGGGGGACTCCTGGCGGGCGCGGTGGCGGGCCAGGCGCTGGAGAAGAGGAGTTTCAGGTGCGCGCGGCGGAACCCGGCCGTTCTGCCGGAACCGCAGCAAAGCGAACCGCTTTCACGGCATCCCACAGGCGGGTATCCCAGCAGGCCACGATGACCGGATCTTTTACCTGCTGGCTGAGCATTTGCATGGAAGCCAGATGAATGGCGTCAAAGCCCCGCAACTGGTGCCTCTCTGCCAGGTCTCCGGCTAGGTGGATCAGCTCGTCTGAGACTTCCAGGCGCAAGTAATGCTCCCACTCGGCCTGAAAAGCCTCGACGGCCGAGCGATAATCTTCCTGGCTCAGACCTCCCTCGCGGTAAACCCGGGCAAAGGCGGCCCTGGCCTCCGCAAAGGCCACTTTGGAGGTAGCCACCACCAGAGCCTCATTCACCAGGGCGCGCACGAGCTCGGAACCCTGCTCCTGCACGTAGAGCTTGACCAGAGCGCTGGTGTCCAGATAGCAGATCACCGCCGGTCCTCCGCCACTGCGTCCGCCACTGCATGGCCGGGCACCACCGGAGGCGGAGCAATGCTCCCTTTGGGTTTCCCTCCGCGCCAGGAGGCGAGGCCGTTCTGGATCAGGACATCGACCGCAGTCGGAAGACCGGCTTTGATCGGCACCAACCTGGCCACCGGTATGCCGCGCTCAGTGATGATCAGAGACTCCCCCTGTTTAACCCGGCGCAGGTACTGGCTGAGATGAACTTTGATCTTGCGCACGCCTACTTCTTCCACTGCTCGCAACCCCCATGTAGTTGCATTATATCACGCAAGTAGTCACTTCGGCAACTCCGGCGGCCAAAGGCGGCTTAACTCCTTCAGAAGTCTTCGCAGGTCCGGGGGGACTCCTGGCGGGCGCGGTGGCGGGCCAGGCGCTGGAACATGGCCCGGCGGATCAGCAGGGCCACCAGGTTAAGGCTGAAAGTGAGCAGCAAAAGGACCAGGGCCGTCCCGAAAAGGAGGGGCTTGGTCAGCTCGATATCCGGGGACTGGGTAGCCAGAACGTAGATGTGGTAACCCAGTTCCATGAACTGATCGTTAGGCTGGGTGGGCAGGTAGGGCAGATAGTAGGCGGCGCCGGTGAACATGATGGGGGCCACTTCTCCCGCTCCCCGGCTGAGAGCCAGAATAGTGCCGGAGAGAATGCCGGGAAAAGCCTGGGGTAGAATGAGGCGGGAGACCGTGTACCACCGGCTGACCCCCAAGGAGTAGGCTGCCAGTCGCTGCTCCCCCGGGATGAAGGAGAGCGCCTGTTCCGTCTCCACTATCACCACCGGGACCGTGAGAAAGGCCATGGTCAGGGCGCTCCAGATCAGGGCTGGCTGACCGTAGTTCAGCTCCCCGCGAAAAAAGAGGCTATCAATCCCTCTCCCCAAGAACTGAACAAAAAAACCCAGTCCAAAGAGCCAGAAGACGATGGTGGGAACGCTGGCTAAGGTTTCCACCGCCTCGCGGATGGCGCGGGTGAGGGGAGAACGACGGTCGGCGTACTCCGCGAGGTAAATGGCCGTCAAGACCCCCATGGGCACCACGGCCAGGGTCATCAGGATCACCAGGGCCAGGGTACCGAAGATAGCTGTGGAAATGCCGCCGGCCGTCATCCCGATGCTGGGCGGAGTGGTAAGGAAACGCCAGCTCAGCACGGGCAGCCCGCCTCGCACCGTCACACCTACGACCAGGCTCAGCATGGCGACCAGGATGAAAGCCGCCAGCCCCACCAGAAGATAGAGCAGGGCGTCCTCCACTTTCTGCACAGCTTTTCCCATCTTCACCCTTATAGCCACCAGCGCCTCTCCTCCCGGGAAGACCGCCACCGCACTGCCCCGGTTAGGGCCACCGCCCCCCAGTGAGTCAGGGCCGAAAAGGTAAAGAGAAGTAGACCCATAAAGAAAAGGACGCTGTAGTGTTTGCCCCCGAAGACCGCCTGCGCCAGTTCCGCGGCAATAGTAGCCGCCATGGTGCGGGCCGGGTCGGCAGGGTGAAGGGAGATGACGGGCGCATTACCGGCCGCCATGACAGCGATCATCGTCTCCCCGGTAGCGCGGCCCAGGGCGGCCAGGACAGCCCCCAGGAGAGCCGGCCAGGCGGCTGGTAGGATGACTCGGTACACCACCTGCCCTCTGCTCAACCCCAGGGAAAGGGCGGCTACCCGGAGGTTGGCCGGCAAAGCGGCCAGGCTTCTCAGCGCCCAGAAAAAGACAGTGGGGGTGACCGCCATCCCGAGGGCCAGCCCAGCCGTTAAGGCGCTGAGCCTGGTCACCAGGTGCAGGGCGGACTGCAGGTAATCCGCCAGGAACATAAGGGCGAAGAAACCCCAAATTATGGTAGGGATGCCCGCCAAAAGGTGGGCACAGGTCTCCAGCCACCGAGCCCAACGGGGCGGCATCAATTCGGAGGCTAAAATTGCCGCCCCCAGGCCCAGGGGGCCGGCCACTACCACGGCGATCAGCGCCACCTTGAACGTTCCGACCAACAGAGGCACCAGGCAAAACCGCGGTTCCTCCGCCACCGGCTGCCAGGCAAATTCCCAGCTCAAATCCGCCTGGGAAGACCTCTGGGGCAGGAAGAGGGCAGGGAGCCGCGCTCTCGGATCCTGGGCGGGCAGAAAGACCGGCAGGGCCTCTTTAGCCACAAAGACAAAGATCAGCACCAAGGCAATGCTGACCACTGTGGTGGCCAGCGCCATCAGCCCCTCCCAAAACTTCTCCCCCTGCTTCCGCCGCCCGTTTTCTTCCCTTATTGACACCCTCACCATACTTCTTTCATTGTAAGGGTATATAGCCCACCTCTTCGACTATCTTTTGCCCTTCCGGGCTCAGAACCCACTCCAGAAAACGCCTGACCTGAGGCTCCGGTTCTCCCGCGGTATACCAGTATAAATTGCGGCTGATGGGATAGCTGCCGTCCTTAACCGTCTCCAGGCTGGGAGCCACCGCGGGCGACTTTGCATCTTTCTTCACCTTGAGGGCCTTGACGCCGTGGGCGTAGGCCAACCCTCCATAGCCTATACCGTTGCGGTCCTTGGCCACCGCGTTGACCACCGCCGCTGTACCGGCCTGGGGTTGGACGCGGGGAGAGTAGTTTTCATTTTCCAGCACGTGCTCGCGGAAGAAGAGGTGGGTGCCGGAGTTATTCTCCCGGCCGTAAAGCACCACAGGGGCGTCCGGCCCCCCTACCTCATTCCAGTTCTCGATGCGCCCCGTGAAGATGGCCTTCAACTGGGCCAGAGTCAGCTCTTCGACGGGGTTATGCTGGTTCAGGTAGACCGTGATCCCGTCCCGCGCTACGACGAATTCTCTGACCGGCTTCCCCCGGCGCTCCTGCACCCGGCGGCGCTCCTCTTCCTCAATAGGCCGGGAAGACTGGGCAATGTCAGTGGTGCCGTTGATCAAGGCGGCGATCCCGGTTCCTGAGCCCCCACCGGTCACCTGGATCACCACCCCGGGATTCCGGTACATGTAGACCTCCGCCCACCGCTGGCCCAGGATGACCATGGTATCGGAGCCCTTCATCGTGATGGGGCGGGTCACCGCCCCCACGGCCGGGAAAATAACCCCCAGCGCAAGAGCTACGGCCAGTCCGGTCCCCGCCAACCACCTGCAGACAAGCCTTTTGTCACGCCCCGTCCAGCTCATCGCCCTTCCTCTTCCTCCTTTCCACGACGTACACGCTTCCCGGTTTGCTCTTGGCGTAGCGCTTTAACTCGGCCACGTTGTGCACAAACTCCGCGTAGGAAGCTCCCTCGCCCTCCTGATTGACGATACAGGCAATGGAGATGGTCATGAGCGGATAGGTGGCCGGCAGGCCGCGGCGGTCTTCGGCCACGATATAACCTCGCCGGCGGTCCTCCTCGCGGTACAGCGCGGGCACCCGGCGGTCAAACTCTTCGATCACCATCGCCGCCACGGCCTCACACTCCTCGACGCCTGTGACGACGATGAAGTCGTCTCCGCCCACGTGCCCCACAAAGCTGCCCGCCCTGCCCAGCTTGGCCACCGCGTCGTTCAAAACTGCCGCTAAAAGCTTGATGGCCTCATCGCCCCGCTCGAAACCGTAGACATCGTTGAAGGCCTTAAAGTTGTCGATGTCCACGTAAAGGACGCTAAAGGCCGCCCGCTCAGTGAGGCGGGAGTTGATCTCGTCTTCGATGACGATATTCCCCGGTAGGCCGGTCAAGGGATTGGCGCAGCGGGCCAGCTCCACCTGGCTGGCCGTGATGGTATCCAAAAGCCGCCGCACCGAGACCATCCCGACATAGCGCTGACCTTCCCGGACGATGATGTAGTCGTACAGGCGGCTCTCATCCCGGGACATGGCCATCCTGGAGACCTGGTCCAGAGGCATCTCCAGGTCCACGATCAGGGGGCGGCGGTCCATGACCAGCTCCACGGGCCGCTCCATAAAGACGGAGTAGCCAAAGCGCTGACCCAGGCGAAAGTAAAGCTTGTCCTTCATGACCAGCCCTACCGGCTCCTCCTCCTGTACCACCGCGACTCCGTGGACCCCCTCGTTCTGTTCGAAGAGGGCCACCACCCCCCTTACCGGCTCCTGGGGGAAAACGGCCGGGTAGGGTTGCGCTATGTCCCCCACCTTCAGAATGCGCCGGTAGAGAGGGATCTGTTTCTTCTCGTGCTGGTTCAGGATCAGCCGGGAGATCTTTTCATCTGTAGTCGGCGGCTCCTCGGCCGGTCGCCCCAGGAAATACCCCTGGCCGAAGTCCACTCCTAGCTCAATGAGCACCTTCAGCTCAGACTCGGTTTCAATTCCCTCCGCTATGGTCTGCACCCCCAAGCGGTTCGCCAGGTTCACCAGGGTCTCCACCATGATGCGGCGAGTGCGGCTGAAGTCGATGCCCCGGATAAAGGACATGTCGATCTTGATAAAGTCCGGCTGCAGTTCAAGGATGGATTGGAAGCTGGTGTAGCCGGCGCCGAAGTCGTCCACCGCCACCAGGTACCCCTGGTCCCGGTAGTACTTGAGTGTGTTGACAAAGCCACGGTAGTCGTGAATGGCCTCCCGTTCGGTGATTTCGATGACGATGCGGCGGGGATCAATTCCCAGCCTAGCCAAGAGGTGGCGCGTAGTGCCGCTGCGAAACTCCGGATCCTGGAGGACGCGCGGGGTGATATTCAAAAAGACCTTCCCCGGCAGGTTCAGCTCCGCCGCCCGGGCCAGAGCGGTCTCGCGGCAGGTCTGCTCGAGTTGGAAGACCATCCCGCCTTCCTCCGCCAGCTTAAAAAGGGCCGGGGGGCTTTCCCAGGGCGAGCCCGCCGGGCCCCGGCTGAGCGCCTCGTAACCCATCAGCTCTCCCAGGGCCAGCGAAAAGATGGGCTGAAAAACCGTCCACACGCCTCCCTGGGCGATTATCCTCTGCACCGCCTGGCGGGCCTGCGCTTTCTGCTCGTCAGGCCAAAGTCGCGCCCAGCCTTTTTGCACAGACAAATGCGTTCCCTCCCTCATCAGAACAGGCGGCCGGTCAAGTACTGCTCCGTACGCTCGTCCTGAGGCTGGGTGAAGATCTGCTCCGTAGAACCGTACTCCACCAGCTCCCCCTCTAAGAGGAAACCCGTCTCATCGGAGATCCGCGCCGCCTCCTGCATATTATGGGTCACCACTACCATGGTGTAGCGACCCTTGAGTTCCTGGATTAGATTTTCCACCCGCAGAGTGGAGATGGCGTCCAGGCTGCCGCACGGCTCGTCCAAAAGAAGCACCTCGGGCTGAAGGGCCAGCGCACGGGCGATGCACAACAACTGGCGCTGGCCGGCGGTGAGCTCTAAGGCTGAACGGTGCAACCGCCCCTTCACCTCATCCCACAGCCCCACCAGGCGCAGGCTCTCGAAGACCAGGTCAGCCACGCGGCCTTGGGAAGCCAAGCCGTGGTAGCGCAGGCCAAAGGCTACGTTGTCGTAGATCGACTGAGGAAAGACGATGGGGCGGGGGAAGATGATCGGGACTCGCCGCCTCAACTCCTGGAGGTCCACGCCGGGTGCGTAGATATTCTCTCCGTTCAGGAGGACGCGCCCTTCAGTCCTGGTCTCCGGCAAAGTTTCGTTCATTCGATTGAGGGCGTATAAGAGGGCCGACTTTCCGCTGCCGGAAGGGCCAATAATGGCCACGAGCCGGCCCTCCGGAATGACCAAAGAGACATGCTTCAGAACCGGCCGCCCCTGGTAACTCACGGACAAGTTTTCGAGGGCGACCTTAGGGCTTTTGGGCTCTCCCAGCCACTTGACCGCGGCCATGCCACACCGCTCGCTTTCCGTCCTCCGCACCTGGTGAGAAGGAGTATATCACAGAGGCGTTAAGGCGGCGTTACAGGATCGTTGCGGAGATGTAAAACCCGAGCGGCGCCGCTGCGCCCGGAAGTGGCTCAGTGGCTTGCCGGGCCTCATCCCTGGCTGGCGGCCAGAGCCTGTTCTAGGTCGGCAATAAGGTCCTCCACAGCTTCAAGCCCCACGGAGAGCCGGATGAAGTCCTCCGTCACCCCGGTAGAAAGCTGTTCCTCCGGTGTGAGTTGTTGATGCGTGGTAGAGGCGGGATGGATAATCAGGCTCTTGGCATCTCCGATATTAGCCAGATGGGAGAAGAGCTTCACCGCATTGATCAATTTAATAGCCGCTTGGCGCCCACCCTTGACCCCAAAACCGACAATGGCCCCCTGTCCTCTGGGGAGGTACCGCTGGGCCCGCGCATAGTCGGGATGACTGGGCAGGCCGGGATAGTTGACCCAGGTTACTGCAGGGTGCTTCTCCAACCAACGGGCGATTTGAAGAGCATTTTGAGCATGCCTCTCCATGCGCAGCGGGAGCGTCTCCAGCCCCTGCAGAAAGAGAAAGGCGTTAAACGGCGAAAGGGCTGGCCCCAGGTCTCGCAGGAGCTGCACCCTGAGCTTGATGATATAGGCTATACCTGGTACGACCGCCCGATCATGCGAGCCAAAGGCTTCCCAGTAGCGGAAGCCGTGATAGGAGGGATCTGGTTCGGTGAGCTCGGGAAACTTTCCATTGTCCCAGGGGAACCTGCCGGAGTCTACTATAGCCCCCCCGATGGAAGTTCCGTGTCCCCCAATAAACTTAGTCAAAGAGTGGACCACCACGTCAGCTCCATGCTCGAAGGGCCGGAAGAGGTAAGGGGTGGGGACGGTATTATCTACAAAGAATGGGATACCGTGGTCATGTGCCACCTGGGCGATGGCCGCAAAATCGTCCACGTTATTCTTGGGATTTCCGAGGGCCTCTGTGTAGACCAAGCGCGTATTTCCGTCAATGGCTCGAGCAACGTTTTGCGGATTGGAGGAATCAACGAACCGCACCTCTATGCCCAACCGGGGAAGAGTGTAATGGAACAGATTATACGTACCCCCGTAGAGGTAGCTGGTCGACACTATGTTCTGGCCTGCCCTGGTAATGTTGAGGATGGCCAGCGCAATGGCCGCCTGGCCGGAAGCAACGGCGAGAGCACCTGTCCCGCCCTCCAACTCTGCCAAGCGCTTTTCCAGGACTTCCACAGTCGGGTTCATGATGCGCGAGTAGATGTTGCCAAATTCCCGGAGTGCAAACAGGTTCGCGGCATGTTCCACCGAGTCGAAGACGTAAGAAGTGGTCTGGTAAATGGGTACCGCCCGCGCTTTGGTAGTTGGATCGGGCGACTGCCCACCGTGCAACGCCACAGTCTCCAGCTTGACCTTTACATTTTGAGACATTCCCTTCACTCCCTTTATTTTTAAAGATAGAAAACCCCTTCCGAGAGGAAGAGGTTTAAAATTACAGCGTTTTTTCTCTCATCTCTCAGAAGTCAGCCTTCTGCAGGAATTGGCACCTTTCCGGCCGGAGGCCGGGGGTTGCCGGGCTTGAAATTACATTCCGCCCATCCCACCTGTCGCAGCTCTGGCTACGATCTCAGGATTGACCATGCCAAAGACCATCGCCACATGCGCGACGATAAGGAAGACCGTAAGCAGCACAAAGTGCAGCTTCATCTTCTCTTCATCGTTCTTGCCCCTGGCAATAACTCCCAACTCCAGAAGGGCAATGCCAGCCAAGGGAACTACGCCTAACAGATACGACCAGACGGCAACGAAATCGACCCAAGTGCGCCACTCTATCCCAGGAATGGCCGTGAAGAGCAAGCGCAAGAAGACAGCAAAGGTAAAGTACACTCCTGCCGCAATACCCAGGACTTTATTCACTGCCCGCAAAGCCCCCTTGGTCTGGCGGCGAAAAACGATAAAGAACTCCGTAGCTACTAGAGATTCCGCCAGGGCAACCGGCACTACCATGTAATACAAGAGATTCCAGGGTTGGTTAGTGGCCAAAAGCTCCATGTAATGAGTCATATTCATAGGCATACCTCCCTTTTATTTAAGTAAATTGATTGTTTTTCTTGTGATTATAACGAAGCGGGCAAAGGTAAAGTTCCCGGCCGGACACTGAAGGTTTTCATTCCGGGAGGAAATGCCCGGCCGGCAGCGAAGAGGCTATATTAATTTTGCCGGCAAAGGATGAGGGATGTTGGAGATCGAGCTGGCTGTGCGCAAACTGCAGGAGTCCGATCCTCAACTGCGGGTCCTCTCCCGGCGCTACGAGGGGCCCCAGGGCCCGTACTGGTTGTTAGGCGTCCTGGACCTGAACCCCGCCCGCAACCTGGGCGGCTACCAAAATCAGACCTACTTCCTCCTCACCCCAGACCGGTCCCAGGCCGTGGTCATCGACCCCGGGCTGCGGGAAGGGGAGAGGGTCCGGGAAGCCCTGGGCATCCGGAAGTGCAGCGCCATCATCACCCATTACCACATCGACCACTGGATCGGCAGCGACGCCTACGCCGACGCCACCTTTTACATGTCCGAGGCCTGCGCCTTCGTCCTCACCAACCGCCTGGGGGTGGGGCGCGGCGGCCAGAGCATCTTTACCGACGGGCGCCTGACCGACTACCACCGCACGCCCACGCCACCCAACGTACTCAAGGAGTGGGACCGCATCCTGCCCTTCCACTACCGCCTGGTGCGCCTGCGGCCGGATGAGACCTGGCGGCACCCTCATTTCCCCCTGGAGTTCTTCGAGCTCCCCTACGGGCAGACCGAAGGAACCCTGTACGGGCTTTTGGAGCCGCCGGGGCAGAAGATCCTCTTCGGCAGCGACCTCTTCATCAAACTGAACGGGATGCTCTGCATAGAGCCCCACTATTCCATGGGCGATCAGCGAGAGGTCATCGACCGAGTCCTGGTGGCTCTGGAGGCGCTCTTGGGGCAGCCGGCACAGCCGCTCCCCGGCCCCGCCAACGGCCCCGGCGGAGATACGTACAGCCAACTGTGGGCCCAGCGGCTCCGCCGCCTGGCGCACCCCACCACCCTGGCCTTGGGCCACGGGCTGTGGGACCTGGCCGAATGTCAAGCGCAGATCGAACATCTGGTCGCCGAGCTGAAAGAATACCGCCGCATCGAGCGAGAACACATCATTTGACCAGAAGATTTTAGTTGACGTTTGGCAGGAAAGGAAGTATAATCGCCTATAGTAAAGTAAACTTATCGGAAATATTTAATATGGGTGGTGACCTCTGGTGCGCGTGGCCAGACACATTACGGAGCTGATCGGGGAGACGCCGCTCCTTCGCATTACCAGCTTTCCCTTGCCGAAAGGGGTAGAAATCTACGCCAAGCTGGAATTTTTCAACCCCGGTGGAAGCGTGAAAGACCGCATCGGCCTGTTTATGATCCGAGCCGCCGAGCGGGATGGCCGGCTTCGCCCCGGCGGAACCATCATCGAGCCCACAGCCGGGAATACCGGCATTGGGCTCGCGCTGGCTGCCGCCGGCTCCGGCTATCGGGTGATCTTCGTAGTCCCGGAAAAGTTTGCGCGCGAGAAGAAGGAGCTAATGCAGGCCTTGGGCGCAGAGATCGTCTACACCCCCACCGCCGAGGGAATGGCGGGGGCCATCCGGCGCGCCCAGGAATTGGCTGCTTCCATCCCTGGAGCTTTCGTGCCCCAGCAGTTCGCCAATGCCGCCAACCCGGAAGCACACTACTGCACCACAGGGCCCGAGATCTATCGCCAACTGGAGGGAAGGGTAGACGTCTTCGTGGCAGGGATAGGTACAGGGGGTACCTTCACAGGCTGCGCCCGCTACCTCAAGGAGAGGATCCAGCCTTTGCGGGCGGTGGCTGTAGAGCCGGAGGGCTCCATCCTGGGCGGAGGGCCCCCGGGGCCTCACCGCACTGAAGGCATCGGCCTTGAGTTTATTCCCGAGACACTGGACACCTCCCTGATTGACCAAGTCTATACCGTCCCCGACGAGAAGGCCTTTGCTATGGTAAAGGAGCTGGCCCGGCGCGAGGGGCTCCTGGTAGGCAGCTCTTCCGGGGCCGCCTTCTACGCGGCTTGGCAGGAGGGGTGCCGCAGCAAGGCAGGCACGAGGATCGTGGTCATCTTCCCCGATTCCAGCGAACGTTACCTAAGCCAGGAAATTTATCGGCAACTGCCTGAGGCGTCCGCGGTGGAAGGAGGAAGAAAGCCGTGAGGATTCGCACGGCGCTGGTCCACGGCGGTCAAGACTACGACCCTTTAACGGGGGCCATCGGCGTTCCCATCTACCAGTCGTCCACTTTCCGCCAGGAAGCGGTGGGAAAGCACAAAGGATATGAGTACGCCCGAACCGCTAACCCCACCCGTACAGCCCTGGAGCGCCTGATTGCGGAGCTGGAGGAGGGGGAGGTGGGGCTGGCCTTCTCCTCAGGCATGGCCGCCCTTTCCACGGCCTTCATGCTCTTCTCGACCGGCGACCAGATCCTGGTGGGGGAAGACGTCTACGGGGGAACTTACCGCGTTTTGACCGCTTGTTTCAGCCGGCTGGGCCTGAAGAGCTCCTTTGTCGATACCACCGATCCGGCAGCGGTGGCTGCCGCCTTCACCCCACAAACCAAAGCACTCTTAGTAGAGAGCCCCAGTAATCCCCTACTCCGGGTGAGCGACCTGGCCGCCCTGGCCGAGCTCTGCCATGCGCGGGGGGCCATGCTAATCGTAGATAACACCTTCCTCACCCCCTATTGGCAAAAGCCCCTGACTTTAGGGGCGGATCTGGTCCTCCACAGCGCCACCAAGTACCTGGGCGGACACAGCGACCTGGTGGCCGGCCTGGCCGTAGCACGGGAAAAAGAAGTGGGAGAACGGCTGCGCTTCCTGCAAAATGCCATCGGAGCCGTTCCAGGGCCGCAGGACGCCTGGCTCCTCCTCCGGGGATTGCGCACCCTCGCCCTGCGCATGGAAGCCCACGAAGCTAACGCCCGGGCCGTAGCCGCTTGGCTGGCTGGTCACAGGCGGGTGGTAAGCGTCCACTACCCAGGCCTTCCCACCCATCCTCAGCATGCCCTGGCGGCGCGCCAAGCGGGAGGGTTCGGCGGCATGGTTTCCTTTGACGTAGGAGATGCCGCCCTGGCAGAGGCGGTGGCTGCCCGCACCAGGATCTTCCTTTTAGCTGAAAGCCTGGGCGGGGTAGAAAGCCTGATCTGCCTGCCGGCGCGCATGACCCACGCCTCCCTGCCCCCGGAGCGGCGTAAGGCTCTGGGCATTTCGGACAGCCTCTTGCGCCTCTCAGTGGGAATCGAGGACGTGGAGGACCTGCTGGAAGACCTGGAACAGGCTTTGGAACAGTGAGGAGGCAAGAGAAATGGGCATTCACCTGCCTTTACAAGCGGCGGCCAAGAGAGAAGTCCCCGAGAGCCTAGTGGCCCGCTTTGACGCTTGGTCCGCCGAATACGACCGGACGGTGCTCAGCCTTCAAGGTCCGTACGCGGAGGTCTTCCGGGGGTACCGGCAAATTCTGGACCGGGTGACAGCCCTGGTCCTCTCCTCTCTCCCCTCCGCCGGCGGGGTTGGGCAGGCCCTTGGAAACAGTCCGCTCCGCGTCTTGGATATAGGGACGGGTACTGGCAACCTGGCGCAAGTGTTCCAACAAAAGGGGTTAAGGGTGGAGGCAGTGGACCCCTCCCCGGCCATGCGCAGCATAGCCCAGGCCAAACTCCCGGGGGTCCGGGTCCGCCCAGGCCATTTCCTCTCCCTTCCCTATCTCGGCTCGACCTTTGACGCTGTCGCGAGCAGCTTCGCCCTCCACCATGTACCGCCGGTGCAACTGCCCGCGGCACTGCAGGAGCTACGGCGCGTTCTCAAGCCACGGGGGGTGGCAGTGGTGGCTGATATCGCCTTCCCCACGCAGGTGGAGCGGGCCCGCCTTATCCAGCGCCTTTTGGCGGAGGGGAACCTCCAGCTCCTGGAGGGCATCCGCCGCGAGTACATGCCTCTCGTCCCCCGCCTGATCCGGACGGCCGAGGGTGCTGGCTTCTCCTGCCGGGCGGAGCAGCTCACGGAGTGGGTGTGGGCCTTTTGCCTGGCCCGCCTCTAGTGTCCGGATTTTTATCCACCCGCCCTTCCTACTGCCTCGGCCGCCAGCTTCATGGCGCAGTAGCGGCCGCACATGGTGCAGGTACCGGGGGTCTTCTCCGCCGCCTGAGTGCGGGCGCGAAACTCCCGCACCCGCGCCGGGTCCAGGGCCAGAGCGGCCTGAGCCTCCCAGTCCAGCCTCTGGCGAGCCTCCGAGAGCCGCCGGTCCCACTCCGCCGCCCCGGGTACCCCCTTGGCCACGTCCGCCGCGTGGGCGGCGATGCGGGCCGCCATGACCCCCTCCCGCACCTCCGCCGCTGAAGGCAGCCCCAGGTGCTCCGCCGGTGTCACATAACAGAGAAAGTCCGCCCCCGCCATGGCCGCCAGCGCCCCTCCGATGGCTGCGGTGATGTGGTCGTAACCGGGGGCGACGTCGGTCACCAGGGGGCCCAGGACGTAAAGGGGCGCTCCCCGACAGACGCTCTTGGCCACAGCCACCTGGGCCTGGATCTGGTGGAGCGGCACGTGCCCCGGTCCCTCAATCATCACCTGGACTCCCGCCCTCCGGGCCCGTTCGGCCAACTCCCCCAACAGCACCAGCTCGCGCATCTGCAGCCCATCGCCGGCGTCGGCTAAAGACCCGGGGCGCAGGGCGTCGCCCAGGCTGAGGGTGACCTCGTACCGCCGCGCCAGGTCCAGCAAGCGGTCGTACTGGGCATAAAAGGGGTTCTCCTCCCCCCGGTGCGCCATCCAGGCCAGCATCAGTGCGCCTCCGCGGCTCACCACCCCCGTGACCCGGCCGGCGGAGCGCAGGGCACGCAGCGCTTCCCGGGTGATGCCGCAGTGCACGGTCATAAAGTCCACCCCGTCAGCGGCCTTGCGCTCCAGGACGGCAAAGAGGTCATCGGGAGACAGGTCAGCCAGGGAGTCGCCCCGGGCTACGGCCTCCACCGCCGCCTGGTAAACCGGCACCGTCCCCACCGGAACCGGAGAGCGCCGCACAATGGCACGGCGGATGGCATCCAGATCGCCGCCGGTGCTGAGGTCCATGACGGCGTCCGCACCTGCCTCCAGGGCGCACTCCAGTTTGACCAGCTCCTCTTCCAGTGAGGAGGAGACGTCGCACGCCCCCAGATTGGCATTCACCTTGGTGCGCAGTCCCTCCCCGATTCCCAAAGGCCGCAAAGCGGTATGGCGCGGGTTGGCCGGCACCACCAGCCTCCCCGCCGCCAGGTGGCGGCGGAGCTCTTCCGGATCTCTCCCCTCCGCCCGGGCCGCAGCCGCCAAAGGCGCCAGCACTTGTCCGGCCCGCGCCGCCTCCAACAGGGTCAGTTCCGCCACGGTCATGCACCTCACTCACTACTATCTGCAAAAGGCTCCTGTGCCCGTACCCCGTAAAGTAGGCTTTCCCCCTGTTACGCAGGAAAAAGGAGCTAACCAATTAAGGAAAGAAAATAATACAAGCACGATGAGTAAGTTTATTATAACTTTTCTTAGCGATTTCGGGTATAGGGCGGAGTCGGCCGGCGTCTGCCGGGCGGTGATCAAGAGCCTGGCCCCGGAAGTGGAGGTCCTGGACCTCTGCCACGGCCTCCCCCCTTTTGACGTGCGAGCGGGGGCGCTGGCCTTGGAGAACGCCGTGCCCTTCTGCCCGCTGGGCGTGCACCTGGCCGTGGTCGATCCCGGGGTAGGCGGGCCGCGCCGGCCGGTGGCCTTGCAGGCCGCCCGGGGCGATTTTTTAGTCGGGCCGGACAACGGCCTCCTCATCCCAGCCGCCCGGCGGCTGGGCGGAATTACCCGGGCGCACCTCCTGGAGAACCCGGAACACATGCTTCACCCCGTCTCGGCCACTTTCCACGGGCGCGACCTCTTTGCGCCAGCCGCCGCTTTCCTGGCCCGCGGCGGGCGGTTGGAGGAGCTGGGCCGGGCCCTCTCCCCGGAGGAGTTGGCCCCTGCCCCCTGGGGCGAGCCTGCCTTGCTGGGGGAGGAGGTGGCAGGAGAAGTTTTAGGCTATGACCAGTACGGCTCCCTTAAACTCAACCTGCGGCCTGAGCACCTCCAGGCGCTGGGCCTGCAGCCGGGAGAGCTGGTCCTTTTCAAGGCCGGCGCGGCAGGAGACCGGGAGTATTCATGGACGCTGCCCTTTGTGCGCACCTTCGGCGACGTACCGCCGGGCCAACCTTGCCTCCTGACTGACTCCGACGGGCGCCTGGCCGTCGCCGTCAACTTAGGCAGCGCCCGCTCCCTTTTGGGTCTGGCCGCAGGAGCTCCGGTGCGATGCCGGCGGCCCGCTGACGCGCCGGCCCCCTAAATCCCCTCAAAAAATGCCTTTTCCGAGCGGAGCGTAAATTTTTATTAGGAATTCCCATAATTTGGTTAAACCTTCTTCCTCTTCTTTCCGACATTTTTACTAGCCAAGTTTCAGCTCGAGAAAACATTCTGCTTCAATAATATTCAATCAGTTTTGCCGAGACTAAAGCGCGCGGTTGGCGGGTTGAATATCCCCGGAAAGGGGAAAGGTCAACAGCAGACCAGCACGTAGTGTAAAGTGCTGGTCTTTTTCTTTCCCCTTCCCCTGCCACTTGAAACGAGGGAAAAAATCATGAATGCCATCGCACAACGCCTGGCCAAGCTCATCGCCCGCGCCATCAAGGTCCAAACCGGAAAGGGGCCTGAGAACGTGGCCGTCTGGCTCTACAGAGACCGCCTGACCATCCGGGCCACCGGTTGCCTCCTGCCCCTGGAGCGCAACCTGGCCAAGAACGCCAGCAACCACCCTCTCCTCTTGGAGCTGCGGAGCCGCTTCGTCCGGGAGGACCTCCTGGGGTTGCAGGAGCTGCTGTAGATCTACGGCTTCGAGGTACTGGAGCTGCAGGCAGAGACCGACCTGGCGCGCGACATTGTCACTATAGAGGCCAGCTTAAAACATCTGGCCCAAACAAAGGAGGCGAAAGAGCGTGAACAATCAGCTTGTAGTTTTTCGCTTGAGGGGGAGCGAATTCGCTATTCCTATCGCACAGGTAAAAGAGATTATTCGTGTACCTTCCATTGCGGCGATTCCGGGAGCCCCTGCGGGAGTGGAGGGGGTGATCAACTTGCGCGGCCGCGTTATCCCGGTCATCAACCTGACCAGGTCTCTGGGGTGGGGTGATTTCCAGGCCACCGACGCCTCCCGCATCCTGGTCACCGAGCTGGGCCATCTCGTGGCGGGGCTGCTGGTGGACTCCGTAACCGAGGTCCTGGAGGTAGAAGAAAGCCAAATGGAGCCCATGGCGCAGATCGGCCACCTCCACGCAGAGGAAGTACAAGGCATCGCCAAGACGGGAGAGCGCCTGATCGCGGTCTTGAGGCCAGAAAACTTGTTGAACGGCAACGCAGCCCAGTGCATTCAGGACATTGCGTAAATTTTGGAAGGAGAGAGAGGGGAAAAAGATGCGCTTCAGCGTGGGAATGAAGATCGGAACGGGCTA
>JASBVW010000002.1 GCA_029961005.1 Bacillota bacterium | reverse complement strand
CCAGCTGGTCGAGGAGCTGGCGGGGGCCACTATTCCCCAGTTGTGGGCTGAGGGAGGAGAGGCCTGTTTCCGGCGCTGGGAGCGCCTGGCCATCCGCCAGGCCTGCGGGCGCCGGGGAGCGGTCATCGCCACCGGGGGCGGGGCGGTCCTGGACCCCCGCAACTGGGAAGAGATGCGCCGAGAAGGGCTGGTGGTGGCCTTGACGGCCTCGCCGGAGGTCTTGGCCGCCCGGCTGGGCCGGGGAGAGGGGAGGCCTCTGCTGGCGGGTGGAGATCCGCGGGCGGCTATTGAGGAGCTTTTGGCCCGCCGGGCCCCCCTTTACGCCCAGGCAGACGTGGTGGTCGACACCACAGGGCGCAGGCCTGACGAGGTGGCGGAGGAGATCGTTGCCCGGTGGAACAGGGAGTGGCCGGGGGTGCGGCGCGTTTGGGTGGAGCTGGGACCCCGCTCCTATCCCATTTACATCGGCGAGGGGCTCCTTCCGCGCCTGGGAGAGCTGGTGCGCGTCCACTGTCCGGCTCGCCGCTGTCTGGTGGTGGCCGATCAGACAGTGGCCTCCCTGTATGGGCACTCGGCCCTGGCTGCCTTACAAGAGGCGGGTTTGGAGGCGAGCCTGGCCACTTTCCCGGCGGGAGAGGAGTCCAAGTCCCTGGCGGTAGCCAATCGGCTCTACGAGGTGGCCCTGGACTACGGGCTGGCCCGAGATGAGGCCATCGTGGCCTTGGGGGGAGGGGTCACTGGCGATCTGGCCGGCTACGTGGCGGCCACCTACTTGAGGGGGGTTTCCTACCTCCAGGTTCCCACTACCCTTCTGGCCCAGGTGGACAGCAGCGTGGGCGGAAAGGTGGGCGTGAACCACCCCCGGGGCAAGAACCTGATCGGCGCCTTCTACCAGCCCAACCTGGTGGTCTGTGCCGTGGACCTTTTGGCCAGCCTCCCGGCCCGGGAGGTGCGCAACGGCCTGGCGGAAGTGATCAAATACGGGGTGATCGCCGATCCGCCCCTTTTCGCTCTCCTGGAAGAAGAGTTGCCTGCGCTTCTAGCTTTGGAGAAGGGCCTCCTCGCGGAGGTGGTGGCCCGCTCCTGCGCCATTAAAGCCCGAGTGGTCAGGCGGGACGAGCGCGAAGAAGGGGAGCGGGCCAGCCTCAACTTCGGCCATACCTTGGGCCACGCCCTGGAAGCGGTTTCCGGGTATACCCTCCTGTGCCACGGGGAGGCGGTAGCCGCCGGCATGGCCGGGGCGGCCTGGCTGGCCTGGCAGATGGGCCTGGCTGCGGAGGAGCTCTACCGGCGCCTCCTCTCTCTCCTGGAGCGGGCCGGCCTGCCGACCTCCGTTCCGGGCCTCGATCCCCGGGAGGTGGAGCAGAGGCTCCGCCTGGACAAAAAGGTGCGGGCTGGCCGGGTGCGTTTTGTCTTGCCCCGCCGGCTGGGCGAGGTGACGGTGGAGGCGGTGCCGGAGGAGCTGGTACGGCAGGCGGTAGAGCTGGTGACTCCGCCGCTCGGAGGCGGGTCGGCGGCGGAAGCGGAGAGGGGGTAGGAGCAGGGTGAAGCCGCGCATCCTGGTCATCCACGGGCCCAATCTCAACTTGTTGGGAGTCCGCGAACGGGAGCTCTACGGGCCCTCTACTTTGGCCGAGATCAACCAGCGCCTGCAGGAGTTGGGGGCGGAGCTGGGGGTGGAAGTGGACTGCGTGCAGTCCAACTCGGAGGGGCAGATTATCGACCTGATCCACGAGGCGCGCTTAAAGGCGGATGCCGTAGTGATCAATCCCGGCGCTTACACCCATTACAGCTTTGCCATCCGCGACGCGGTGGCAGCCGCTTCCGTGACGGCGGTAGAGGTGCACATGACCAACATCGCAGGCCGAGAGGAATGGAGGCGCCATTCCGTCATTGCACCGGTCTGTGCCGGGCAGATTGCCGGCTTTGGGCCCCTCAGTTACGAGCTGGGCCTGCGGGCTGCCGCAGAACTGGTGCGCAGTCAGCGGGAACCCCGCGGGAAGGGAAAGTAGATGCAGAGGCTGGCGAAGATGCGCTCCTACCTGCAGGAGCAGGGCTTGGACGCGTTTATAGTAACCGCGCCGGTTAACTGGGCCTATCTCACCGGTTTTACCGGGAGCTCCGGCCTGCTTTTATTGAGCCGGGAAGAGGCCGTCTTGTTGACCGACGCCCGCTACGTGGAGCAGGCCAAAGAGGAGGCGCCAGGGGTGGAGGTGCGGCGGAGCGGCCGGGAGCCAGTCCAGGATCTGGCGGGAGTTTTGCGCTCCTGGGGGGCGCAGGAGGTAGGTTTCGAGGCGGATCACTTGACGGTCCAGCGCTTCCGCGCCTGGGAGCGGGAGCTGCCGGAGGTGCGCTGGCGGGAGGTCAGCGGCACTGTGGAAGGCCTGCGGGCGGTGAAAGAAGAAGGGGAGTTGGCCTTAATCAGACAGGCCATCGCCATAGCGGAGGGGGCCCTGCGCGAAGTGTTTGCTCTGATTGCGGACGGGCGGAGAGAGAGCGAGCTGGCTTTAGAGCTGGAGTTTAGCCTGCGCCGCCGGGGGGCGGCGGCCCCCGCCTTTGACACCATCGTAGCCTCGGGGCCTCGGGGCGCCTTGCCCCACGGGGTGGCCTCCCAGCGCCGTTTGAGGAAGGGAGAGTTGGTGACCATCGATTGCGGTGCCCTCTATCGGGGTTACGCTTCCGACCTCACCCGCACCTTTGCCCTGGGGGAGGTTGATGCCCGACAAAGAGAGGTTTATGAATTGGTGCGGTTGGCCCAGCAAGAAGGGATACGAGCGGTCCGCCCCGGCCGAGTAGCCCGGGAGGTGGATGCCGCCGCCCGGCGCGTCATCGAAGAGAGCGGGCTGGGAGAGTACTTTGGCCATGGTTTGGGGCACGGAGTGGGCCGGGAGGTACATGAGCGGCCCGTGGTGGGCCCTTCTTCCGAAGAGGTGCTGCGGCCGGGAATGGTGATCACCGTAGAACCGGGTATCTACATACCGGAATGGGGCGGGGTGAGGATAGAGGATATGGTGCTGGTGACGGAGAATGGATGTGAAGTTTTGACCAGCTTTACCCGGGAACTGTTGCTGCTTTAACTGGCTTTTAAGAATAATAAATTTTTAGAATGGAGGAGCAGATGTGATCTCGGTCAACGACTTGCGCACGGGGCTGACCATCGAGGTGGACGGAGAGGTCTACAGCGTGGTGGAGTTTCTCCACGTCAAACCGGGCAAGGGGGCGGCCTTTGTCCGCACCAAGCTGAAGAACGTGCGGACGGGGGCCGTGCTGGAGCGCACCTTCCGGGCGGGGGAGAAGGTCCAGCAGGCCCACGTGGAGACCAGGGAGATGCAGTACTTGTACGCTTCCGGAGACGAGCACCACTTCATGGACCTGTCCAGCTATGAGCAGGTTTCTCTCAGCGAACAGATGCTGGGCGAGGCCAAGAAGTTTCTCAAAGAGAACATGACGATTTTGGTCCAGTTTTACGAGGGTCAGCCCATCGGGGTCGAGCTGCCCACCGCAGTGGAGCTGAAGGTGGTGGAGACCGATCCGGGGCTGCGGGGCGACACGGCCAGCGGCGGTTCCAAGCCGGCCGTCCTGGAGACGGGGGCGGTAGTGCAGGTGCCCCTCTTCATCAACGTGGGCGACGTGATCAAGGTAGACACCAGAACCGGCCAGTATCTGTCCAGGGCGTAACGGGATAACGGCAAAGGAGGGAAGGGATACTATGGGCGAGGAAAAGGAGGCGACCAGGAGAGTGAAGCGCGTAAAGGAGAAGGTGGCTTACCTGAAGGGCCTGATCGACGGGGCCGATTTTCTGGCCAAAGACGAGAAGGCCCGCACCGTGTGGGAGAATATGCTCGCCGTCTTTGACGAGGTGGGGGAGGCCCTGGAAGAGCTGGACCGCTCGCAGACTGAAATAGAAGGTTACCTGGAAGCCGTGGATGAAGACCTGAGCGAGCTGGAGGACGAGATCTACGGCGACGAGGAGGACGGCTACGTGGAGATGGAGTGCCCCAACTGCCACGAGACCGTCTACCTGGATGAAGACCTCCTGGCGGAAGAGGAAGAGCTTTCGTGCCCCAACTGCGGGGCCACCCTCTACCAGAGCGAGGAGGAGGAAGAGGAAGCCGGAAAGGCGGAGGCTAAGGAATAGCTCACCGCATCCCCAGATCTTCTACGGCGGCCCGCAAAAGCTCTGCCACCGACCAGGCCTGCGCCGGGCAGCCGCGCGGCGTGTAAGGCGGGTCGCCGTCAAACAGCTCGGCGACGAACCCCAGGCCCCCCTCTTCCAAGTGCCGGCGGAGGGGGGCCAGCCATTGCCAGGCCAGGGCGGCGCTCTCTTCCTCCGCCGGGAAAAGGCGGTGAAAGGCGTCCAGAAACGGCCCCCAAAGCCAAGGCCAAACGGTGCCTTGGTGGTAGGCGGCGTCCCGCTCCTCCGGCCCGCCTTCGTAACGCCCTTGATAGTGGGGATGGCGGGGGGAGAGGGTACGCAGGCCGTAGGGTGTCAGCAATTCCCGGCAGACCGCCTGGAAGACCGCGGCCGCGGGCCGGCCGCGCAAGGGGGCAAAGGGCAAGCTGAGGGCCAAGAGCTGGTTGGGGCGCAGGGCGGGATCGTTCCGCCCCTCCGGGGTGTCCACCACGTCGTACAGGTAGCCGGTCTCCTCATTCCAGAAACGGCTCTGAAAAGCGGAGCGAGTGCGCAGGGCCAGGCGGCGATAGGCAGCAGCGGCCCGCCTCTCCCGGCGCACCCGGCCGGCCAGGAACTCCAGGGTGCGCAGGGCGTTATACCACAGGGCGTTGATCTCCACCGGCTTGCCCGCCCGGGGGGTGACGGGGCGTCCGTGCACGCGGGCGTCCATCCAGGTCAGGGCCCAGCCCGGCTCTCCCGCTGCCACCAAGCCGTCTGCCTCCACGCGGACCCCAAACTGGGTCCCGCCCAGGTAGGCCTCGGCAATGGCCACCAGGGCGGGGTAGAGCGCCTCACAGACAAACTCCCTGTCGTGCGTGTAGCACCAGTATTTATAGCTCGTCCAGAAGAACCAGAGGGGGGCATCGGCCGCGTGGTACTCCGGCTCCCCTCCGGCGTCCGTGAAGAGGTTGGGGAGCAGCCCCTCCCGGGTGTAGCGAAGGAAGGTCTCCAGGACGGAGCGCGCCTCGGCGAACCGGCGGGGCACCAGGGCCAGGCCGGGGAGGGCGATCATGGTGTCGCGGCCCCAATCGGTGAACCAGGGATAGCCGGCCAGGAGGGAGCAGCCGCCGCTGGACTGGCGCCGGACCAAAAAGGCGTCCCCTGCCCGCACC
The DNA here is from genome assembly GCA_029961005.1 of Bacillota bacterium. Classification (GTDB taxonomy): domain Bacteria; phylum Bacillota; class UBA5301; order JASBVW01; family JASBVW01; genus JASBVW01. The sequence goes on along the minus strand of JASBVW010000002.1, from coordinate 16,077 downwards.
AACCGGCGGAGGAAAGGATGGCGCAGGCCGGAGCGGGCTTCCACCTCCCGCAGGCGCTCCGCCTCCGCTTCGGGGGCAGGGGCACCCCCCCGTCCCGATCTCCCCGCCTGGGGCGCTTGCAGGGGCAGCTCGTCTCTGCTCCGCCAGGCGGTGGCCAGGACCAAGGCGCTCTGGCCAGGTCTCAGCTCCAGGGTGAAGACCCCCGGGTTGAAGAGGTCCTCCCTGGCCTCTAGCCCCCGCTCCGCTTCCACCGGGTATTCCAGGTGATAATACCAGCGGGGGGCGGCTTGGTAACGCCCGGGGGAGACCTCCAGGCTCAGGAGGGGAGCTCCGGGGTACGCCTCCAGGAGTACCGCCCCTGGGGCCGGGGTTTCCTGGTAGAAAGGCCAGTCGTTGGCCTGTAGAACGTGGTGGTAATCCCGGCAGGTCACCAGCGGCAAGAGGCGGAGCGTCAGGGGCGCGTCTCCCCAGAGGTAGCGGTAGCGGATGGCGGTCTGATTGCGCCCGTAGACCATCCAGATCGTCTTTTCCAGAAAACGCCCTTGCAGATCGTAAAAAAAGGTAGGGAGGGGGTCCAGGGCAAAGTGCCGCAGGTAGCGAAAGCCTTGCGGGTGCACGACCCCGGGGTACTGGTTGGCCCCCAAGGCGAAGACCTCTCCTGCCCCGGTGCACACCTCCTCCTCCAATTTGGCCAGGAGCAGTCGGCGGTCCACCGGCGGCTGGAGGGCGGCGACCAGCAGGCCGTGGTAGCGCCTGGTATTGGCCCCGATGATCGTGCCGAAGGCGAATCCTCCCAGGCCGTTGGCGACCAGCCACTCTCTTTTGATCCCCTCCGTGAAGGTGGGCCAAGCCGAAGGACCCCACTCCAAAGGTGGAAGGCGTTCGCTTGCCTTTGCGCTGCCCGGTTTTGCGTTCATCGTCTACCTCGCTCCTGTGCGGTGAGGGCCCGCGCCCGCCGCGCGTACTGAAGGGCGGTCAGGACAAAGGTGCCGTGTGACCAGGTCAGGGGGGCTACGGAAAGAGGGCGCCCCGTCAGGGGATGAACCTGCTCGGGGAGGATCCCGCTGGGGCTGGCGCGCTGGACCGTCCACTCCAGGAGGCGGTAAGCCGGGAGCAGGTCCTGGAGTGAGCGGGCGCGGGCGATGTGCCACTGGGCCAGCCACAGCGTACAGACCACCCAGGGGTTGCCGGGTACGGTTTCCGGATTTAGCCCCTCCACGGCAAAGTACCGGTCTTGCTCGTACCGGGCCAGGCCGCCCACCCCTTCCTTGACCCACAGCCTTTCTACCACTGCCTGGAAAGACCGCTCCATGCGCGGGTCGTGGGCGGGCAGGAGCCCGAAGGCGAAAAGGCCCCAGAGGCTGGAGTCGAGGGTGAAGTCTTTGGCCGGCTCCCCTTCCGGCCGGGGAAGGATCAGGCGCAAAAAGCGGCCCAGTCTGGGGTCGTAGAGGTGGTGCAAGACGGCCTCCCGCACCTCTGCACCGGCTTTTCGCCAATGATGCGCGTCTTCGCTCCGGCCCAAGAGGAGGGCCAGCCGGGCGGCAGACCGCAGCCCGGCCCAAACTGTGGCCGAGGTGTAGGCGAGGACGCCTCGCCGCTCCTCCCACAGGTCGTAGCTGGGCTTGGGGAGGCCGGTGGTCTCATCGCGATAGCCAGCCATGAACCGGGCCGCCTTCTCTACCAGCCGATGGTAGGCGGACTCCACCAGCTCCAGGTCCTTGAAGCGGCGGTAATAGCGGTCCAGGGCGTAGAGGACCAGGGCTGTCTCGTCTTCTTGGATGGGGAATTGCGGCTCCCCCCCTTCCACCCAGGGATGCCAGCTGGAGCCGGCTGACCCGTCCGAAGAGTATTTATGGAGGAGAAATCCCCTTTCGGTGATCACCTCCCGGCAGAACTGGAAGAACTCCCGGGCGGGTTCGTCGTAGCCGGCCTCGCTCAAGGCTAGAGCCACCAAGGCGCCGTCCCGCGGCCAAACGTAGCCGTAGTGGTCGCGCGAAAACTCCAGGATGTCGAAATCGGCGGACGCGACGATTCCCCCTCGATTGCGGTCGCTGTGAGCCTTCATGATGAGCAGGCTGCGGTAGAATAGCTCCACCATCTCCGGCGAGAGCCCGGTCAAGTCGTGCTTCTGGCGGGAGAGCCAGGTCCGCCAGTACTGTTCGGTCTCCTGGAGCAAGCGTTCAGGCCGGTTCTTGAGCACCCAGGCGTTCAGCTGCGCCACTTCTTTGTAACGCGTGCCCGCAGCGATCCAGTAGTACAGCACGGCCTTTTCTCCCGGGCCCGCGGAGAGGCGGAAGCTCACCGTGCTGTCGACGGAACCGGGGGCGATGGGGTTGCCCTCCAGGCGCCCATCTTCGGCGTCGCGCCACGTTCCCTCATAACCCCGGTACTCTTTGGTGCCGGTGGCGTATTCGAAGATCCCTTCCCCCGACTGGGTCAGGCCGTTGACCAGGAAGTAGCGGTCGCGCTTATAGTGGAGAAGGGCGCGCAATTCAGGATCGTAAAAGGCAGTATTGCCAATTGCGGTCTCATAAATGTGCGGGTCGTGGTGGAAGAAGAGCCTCACTTCCCGCTCCTCCCGGGCCAGGTTGTGCACCACCACCCTCTGCACATAGAGGTTCTCCCGGTAGTGGACGGCGGCGGAGATCTCCAGGCGGAGGTCCAGCCGGGGATGGGCGGTCTCGATCCGCGCAACCAGGCTCCTGGGCGCGTACTGGATGGAAGTCTGCCATTCGCCGTTCAGCCAGGTGAACTGCCCGCTCACCCACACCCCCAGTCGGCTGGGATGGCCCATCAGGTGGTTGGTGGAGCCGAGGAAGGGGTAATAGAGGTCCCTCAGGTTGAGGTGAGCGTCGAAGGCTACCAGCAGCCGACCGTTGCTCAAGATTACTTCTCTGGGCACAAGTCTCTCCCCCGTGGCTCATGGTTGAGCAAAGACGGTGTAATCCAGCTCAGGGAAGAGGTAATCGCTCTCTTCAAGTTCGGCCAGGAAGGCGGTCTGAAGAGGGTCAATCTCCTCCTGCTGGGCCAAGGCGGCCAGGGCCCGGAAGCGCTGAACGTGCTCCTGGAAACGGGCCGAGGCGTAATCGGCTGCCTGGCCGGTGGTGATGAGGAAGGGCCAGTCTGAGCTTTGGATCAACAGCACTTCCCGGGCGGCTTGGTTGAGGATGCGGCGCCTCACTCCCTCCGCCTGGGGGAATTTTTTGGCCAGGGCCTCCATCTCCTCCTGTACTTCGTAGAGCAAAGGCCACAGCCACTCGGTGGCGGGGTTGAACCAGACGTGGTGTTTCCCGCCCAGCCCACAGGAGCTCTCCGGCAGCTCTACCTCCTGCAGAGGCGGGGCGCAGTCCAGGTACCGGCCGGCGGTTTCCAGCGCCACCCGGGAGGAGCGGCTCAACCGCCGGAGCACCTCTTCCAGCCAGGCGACCCCTTCAAACCACCAGTGGCCGAAGAGTTCTGTATCGTAGCAGGCCACCAGGACGCCTGGTTGGCCGGTGGCGGCCTTGAACTCCGCCAGCAGGCTTTCCACCAGCCAGGTGAAGTGGCCGGCGTGGGCGACCACGCGCTCCTGGGCTCGGGCCGGTTGGTAGAGTTCCTTCTCTCCCAGCCCCGCCCGGCGATCCGTGACCCGCCAGTACTTCAGCCCGGAGTCGAACTCCTTCTTGTGGAACTCCCGGTACCATCCGTCGCCGGGGTAGCCGTAGTCCGCGGACCAGACCTGCAGCCCGGTGCGCTGGTTGCGCCCCAGGGCCACGACCTGCGAGCCGCGCACCCGGTAAGGGAGGTAGGTGGTCAAACCGGTGGGAGCCGTCCGCTCCGGTTCCCACTCGCCGCCGGAGGAGACGGCGGTGGCGGCACTCCCTCCTCCTTCGATGGTGTGAGTATCCACGAAGAAGTATTGCAGTCCGTGGCGTTCCAAGGCCGTCTCCAGGCCCGGCCGGTAGGCGCACTCCGGCAGCCAAAAACCCCGGGGTCTCCGCCCGAAGTAGCGCCGGTAGGCGGCAACCCCCACCGCTACCTGGGCGTTGACTGCGGACTGGCGAGAGAGGAGGGGGAGATAGCTGTGGGTGGCGGCCGAGGTGGTAATCTCCACGTACCCTTGTTCCTGTAAGAAGCGGAAAGCCCCCACCAAGTCCCCGTTGTAGCGCTCGCTGAAGTCCTGGAGGGTCTCGGTGTACCACTTCTTGGCCTCCAGGGCCAGGGCCAGCATGTCCTGGCGGCGGGCCAGGCCAAATTTGATGATGTCGTAGCTGGCAGCCCGGATCTTTTTCTTCAAGTACTCGATGAACCGCTCTTTGATGTATTCGTCCGCCAATTGTTCCAGCAAGATGGGCGTGAAGCCGAGGTTGAGGCGAACGGGTCGCTCTTCCCGGGAGAGGCGGTGGAGGAGGTTGAGGAGTGGGATATAACTTTCGGCCATGGCTTCGAAGAGCCACTCTTCTCCGGAGAGGCGGCTGCCTACCTTGCGGAAGTAAGGCAGGTGACTGTGGAGCATGAAGATGACCGTCCCAGCGCGCATCTAAAGCTACCCCCCTTTGTAATCTCCACGGGGCATCTCTACCCCCAAATTCCCCTCCGTTCCAGACCCAGGTGCGCCAGCAGGTCCTCCAGGCCCAGTTCGCGGCTGGCTGCCGCCTCAGAGCTCCAGGGATCTTTCTGCCACTGGGAGAGGACTAGCCGGTAGACCTCTTCAGTCTGGGCGGCCACCCGGTCCCAGCTGTACTTCTGGCGGACTGTGGCCTTGGCTTGCCTGGTGAGGCGCCGCACCAGCTCCGGATCCCCCAGGACGCGGGTGATCCCCCAGCACAGGGAGGCGGGGTCGCCCGGGTAAACCGTAATCCCGTTTTTTTCGTGTTGCACGATCTCCCCCAATCCTCCGACAGAGGACGCCACCACGGGGGTCCCGCGCACCATAGCCTCCAGGGCTACCAGGCCGAAAGGCTCGTAGAGGCTGGGGAAGACCGCCACGTCCGCTGCGCGGTAGAGGAGGTCCAGCTCCTCTTCGGCCAGGTGGCCGGTGAAGCAGACCCGGCTGCTCAGCCCCTTTTGTTCTGCTTGCCAGCGGAGGTGGCCCTCAAACCCGCCGCTCCCGGCAATGACCAACCGGCAGTGGGGAAAGGCGTCGAGCACGGCCGGAAAGGCGTCGAGTAGCACCTGAACCCCCTTTTCAAAGACCAGCCGGCCCACGTACAGGATCAGCTTCTCCTCCGGAGCGACATAGCGGGCTCGGTAGGCCTGCACGGCTTGGGGATTGACGCGCGGCGGGGGATCCACGCCGTTGGGAATCACGTCTATCTTATCAGGCGGGACTGCCAATCCCTCTCTAATCTCGCGCTGCATGGAGCGGCTGCAGCAGATGACCCGCCAGGACTCAAAGGTGAGCTGCCATTCGTTCTCGTGGATATAGCGCTGCAGTTCGGTGGCAATGCCGGAGTTCCGCCCTTTTTCTGTGGCGTGGATGGTGGCGATCAGGGGCCTGCGGTAAGCGTGTTTGAGCAGGCGAGCGGAGAAGGCGACCAGCCAGTCGTGAGCGTGAATCAAGTCGGGGGGGCTTCCTCGCTTTTGGATCAGGCGCACGGCCTGTTCCAGGAGGTGCAGGTTCAGCAAGGCGGTCTGCACGGGAAAAGGGGAAGAGTCTTCGCCCGCGGGAGCTATCCGGAAGACGGCCAGCCCGGCCTCCGGCTCCTCTGCGGGAGGGGCTCCCGGCAGACCGCGCGTCACCACGTCCACTTGGATGCCGCGCCGGGCCAGGTGGCGAGAAAGGGAGTGGACGTGGCGGCCCAGACCCCCTACCAGGCAGGGCGGGTACTCCCAGCTCAACAACAGCACGCGCATTTTTTTCACCACCAGTAGAAATTCTGCACTCCCTTCCATAATCCTCCACCAGCGTGCTTGCTTGTTTGTTCTTCTCCTTGTAAAAGAAATGTGAACGTAAAAGCTCATAATTGAGCAAGTAGGCTCATAATATCCCTCACGGGAGGGACTGGCCGAGGTGAACCATGCTCGGTGGTGGAAATCCATTTGGCCTTATTTGGCGCCGCGCTTGCGAGAGCCGCTCAAGCTCCTTCCGCTAGCGGTTTGGGAGCGCCTAGAGGAGATCCGGCTGCGCTGCCGCCGTCCGCTCTCCATCTGTGGTGCCGGCTGGCAGAGCTGGGTGGGGGAGGGAGGGGAGCCGACCTCCGAGCCGGGGAGGGCCCTGGTCGTAGAGCAAGAGGATATTGCCCGCACGGTGGAGCTCATTACCTGCCACTCCCTTTATGCCTGGGAAGAAGAGCTGAGCGGCGGGTTTATCACCTTGCCCGGGGGACACCGGGTGGGCTTGGTGGGGCGGGCGCTGGTGGAGAGAGGCGCGGTGCGCGGGCTCAAACAGTTCAGCGGTCTGAACTTTCGCCTGGCCCGCCAGGTCGTCGGGGCGGCTGATCCCATCCTGCCGCTCATCCTGGACGAACAGACGGGCCTACCGGTTTCTACCTTGATCGTTTCGCCGCCCCGCTGCGGAAAGACCACCATCCTGCGCGACTTGGCCAGGCAACTGAGCGACGGGGCGCCAGCGTTGAGGGGGGCGCGTTTCCAGGTGGGGATAGTGGATGAACGCTCAGAGCTGGCCGGGTGCGTAGGCGGGGTTCCCCAGTGGGATGTAGGGCTGCAGACGGACGTTCTGGACGGTTGCCCCAAGGCGCAAGGCATCATGATGCTCCTGCGCGGGATGTCCCCTGAGGTGATCGTTACCGACGAGCTGGGTCGGGAGGAAGACGCGGACGCGGTGGCAGAAGCGGCGGCGGCAGGGGTGGTAGTCCTCGCCAGCGCCCACGCCGGCGACCTGGAGGACCTGCGGCGGCGGCCCTCCCTGCACCGCCTCTTAACCGGGGGAGCGTTCCGCCGGGCCGTCGTGCTCAGCCGCCGCCGGGGTCCCGGCACGGTAGAAAAGGTGGAAGAGCTGGGTCATGCCGGGACAGGTCTTTGAATAGACATGGCTAGGGGGGAGAGAAATGTGGCTGAAGGTGTGGGGCAGCCTCTTGGTCTTGGCCGCAGGTACGGCCTGGGGAATGGCCGAGGCGCGCCGGTTGAGCGCCCGCACACGCACCTGGCGCCTGTTCGCCTCGGGCCTCAGCATGCTGGAGACGGAGATCTCTTACGCCCTGACCTCCCTCCCGGCGGCCTTCCAGGAGGTAGCTCGCCGGCTGCCGGCCGGCGCAGTGCGCTCTTTTTTTGCGGAATGCGGTGCGCTCCTGGAGCGGGGGGAAGGGACCACAGCCGGGGAGTGCTGGCGGCGGGCGGTGGAGAGCGTTTTGGACCCAGCGGCTTCTTTGAAGCCGGAGGACCGGGAGATTCTCCTGGGTATAGGGGGGTACCTGGGCCTCTCTGATGCCCGCGATCAAGTCCGGCAGCTCAGGTTGGCCCGCGAGAGGGCGGGAGAGCGGGAGCGGGCCTGCCGGGAAGAGGAACGACAAAAAGGGCGGCTCTTTTGCTACGTCGGTTTTGCCTTTGGGGCCCTGATCGTCCTGGTCTTAATCTAGCGAAGTAGGAAGGGGAGGCGGCATGGACGTCAACCTCATCTTCCGCATTGCCGGCATCGGAATCCTGATCTCAGTGCTCAACATGGTCCTTAAGCAGGCGGGCAAGGAAGAGCAGGCGCAGATGCTCACCCTGGCCGGGGTGGTGGTGGTGCTATTGATGGTCATCCAGTTGATTGCGCGCCTCTTCTCGGACGTCCGGGCCGTGTTTCAGCTTTAAGGGGGAGCCTCATGGAGATTGTACGCCTGGCGGGGATAGGGCTGATTGCTGCGGTCTTGGCTCTGCTTCTCCGTGCGGAGCGGCCGGAGCTGGCGATCCAGGTCAGCATAGCCGCCGGTGCTCTGCTCCTTCTTCTGACGGTGGGGCGGTTGGTAGAGGTGCTGGAGCTCTTGTTGAGCCTGGTGCGGAGGGCTGGCCTGGACCTCTTTTACCTCAATACGGTGCTCAAGATCATCGGCGTAGGCTATCTGGTGGGGTTTGCCGCCCAAATCTGCCGCGACGCCGGCGAGCGGGCAGTGGCGGAAAAGCTGGAATTGGCCGGGAAGGTAGCCATCATGGCTCTGGCGCTGCCTATTCTGCTGGCGGTGGTGGACGCGGTCACCAGGATCCTGCCTTGAAGAGGGGAGACGGGATGTGTAGGCTGCGCAGTCCTGGAGTGGTCGGCCTCTTTTTTCTGCTCTCCCTGTTCCTGGCGGGAGCGGCTCCCTTTTTCTGCCCTCAGGTGGCCTGCGCCCAGTCTGATACCAGGCTGGAAGAGGGAGGAGGCCAGTCGCCTTCCCTTTCTGCGCTGGTGGAGGAACAGCTGGAGGCCTTGGACCTGAGAGAGCTAGAGGAGTTGGGCGCCCGCCTGGAAGAAGACGCGCGACTTGCCCTTCCGGAGCTGGATGTGCGGCGCCTGGTGCGCGATCCCGGCCTCTCCCGGGCGGCCCTCGACCCCGGGCGCTTGATGAAGGGCCTGGTCCGCTACCTCTTCCGGGAGTTGCTGATCAATTTGCGCCTTTTAGGGCAGCTGGTGGTCCTGGCCGTCCTCCTGGCCGTTCTCCAGTCCATGCAGGGCGCCTTGGGCGAGCGGTCCTTCGGAGACCTGGTCTTTGCCGGAGGGTTCTTGGTCTTGATCCTTTTGGGCATCCAGAGCTTCATAGTAGCCGCCGGTTATACCCGTCAAGCCCTGGCTGACATGACGGCGGTCATGCAGGCCCTTCTCCCCCTCCTCAGCGCCCTCTTACTGGCCGCCGGGGGAACGGTCTCAGTGGCCCTGCTCCATCCGGTCGTCTACGGGGTGCTCCCCGTGTTGAGCGGCCTGATCAACCAGGTGGTGCTACCGCTCCTCTTCCTCAGCGTGGCTTTGGGGCTGGTGGGCAACCTCTCCCAAAAGTTCCCCCTCTCTCGCCTGGCAGGCCTGGCGCGCCAGTTGAGCGTGGGTTTTTTGGGGCTGTGCTTTTCCGCTTTGCTCGGGACTTTGCTGGTGCGGGGAGTAGCGGGACCCGTGGCGGACGGAGTCTCCATTCGGGCGGGCAAATTTCTGGCCGCCACTTTTATCCCGGTGGTGGGCAAGATGTTCTCCGATGCGGTGGAGATCGTAGTCGGGACGTCGCTCCTGGTCAAGAACGCCCTCGGGTTGGTGGGTATCGCCTTGCTGGTAGGCTACTGCGCCTTTCCCATCGTGAAGATTACGGCTTTGTACTTGGTCTATCGCCTGGTGAACGCCCTGGTCCAGCCGGTCTCCGACCCGCGCTTCACCGATGCCCTGGGGCACCTGGAGAGCAGCTTGCTTCTTTTGGCGGTGGCGGTGGGGGTAGTGGGTCTGATCTTCTTCTTGGCCATAGGAGTGATGGTGGGCGTGGGCAGTTTGATGCTGGCGGCGCGATAAGGGGGCGATCGGGGTGGTAGAAGCCCTTTCCGAGTGGGGGCGGAGACTGGTTCTGCTGGTGATCGGCCTTTCCTTTTTGGAGTTGTTGGCTCCGGAGAACGAGCTGCGCAAATTCATCCGGGTCTTTGTGGGGCTTTTGGTGCTCGCAGCCATTCTCCAGCCGCTCCTGTCCCTTTCGGTCGGGGATCCGCTCAAGACGGCTCAAGAACTGGAGGATGTCTTGGCCGGAGGGGAGGGGGCCGAGGAGGCAGGGCCTCCTTCCGGCTTGATGCGGCTGGAAAAGGTCCGGGAGCGGCAAGCCCGCGCGCTCTATCAAGCCGCACTGAGGTGGCGCACCGAGGCAGCTGTCCGGGAAGTGTTGGGGACGTCCGCCCGCGTGGAGGTGCAAGCGCGGGAGGAGCAGGGCCGGGAGAAACTGCGGGTAGAGGTGCAGCCGCCCTTCGACGACGGCCGGGGGCGGCGCTCCTCTCCGCGCCTGGCGGCGGCCCTTCAGGCGGCGGTGGCGGAAAGGCTGGGGATCGCTCCGGAGCTGGTCTCAGTGGAAGTCCGAGCAGGCGGAGGGGGAGTGGAAGAAGATGAGTGAGCCGGTGGGATTCTGGGGACGCCTTGAGTCCTGGCTGCGCAGCCAGGGGGGAGAGAAGACGGGACCGCCCCGCTGGGCTTTGTTGGCGCTGGGGGCGCTGGGGGTTTGCCTTTTATTGCTGGGAGGAGGTTTCCCCCGCCCCGGGCAGTCGATGGCCCCTCCAGCCCTGCCTCCTTCGGAGGCCGGGGTAGGGGGGCAGAGGCTGGACTCGGCGGGGGAAGAGCTGCCCGGGGTGGAGTACGAGCGGGCTTATGAGGAGCGGTTGAATCGCCTCCTGTCCCTGGTTGAAGGGGCGGGACGGGTCTGGGTGGAGGGTTACCTGGAGACGGGCCCCCTCTATGAGTACGCGGAGAAGGTGCGCCAGTCTGAGCGGACCACCCAGGAGCAGAGCGAGGGGAGCCAGGGCCGCGTGACCAGCGAAAAGACCAGGGAGACGGAGGTGGTGACCGTGCGGGACGATGGCTTACGGCAAGAGCGGCCGGTGGTGGTCGTGCGCAAGGAACCGCGCATCCGCGGCGTGGTGGTGGTGGCAGAAGGCGCCCGCCGCCCGGCGGTGCGGGCCCGGCTCATCCAAGCGGTGCAGGCGGCTTTGGCCCTTCCCCCCCATCGGATTCAAGTGCTGGAGGGATCCTGGTCTAAAGGTGGTGACGGAAGGTGAGCGGCGAAAAGAGAGAGGCTCTGGGGTTAATCGTGGTGCTAGGGGTCTGCGCGCTTTTAGGGGTGACGGTGGCGGTCTTAGGCCGTTTTGCCTCGCCAGGCGCACGGCCGCTGCGGGAGGAGCAAAGAGCGAGCAGCCCTTCTCCGACGGAGTGGGCGGTTCAGACGGGAGAGGAGGGGGAGCCGGCCGGGGCGAAGGAAGAAGTCAGCTCTGGAGTGGGTGAAGACGCCTTTGCGCTTAATTACAAGCTGGAGCGGGACCGAGCCCGCAGTGCACAGATGGAGGCCCTGGAGGCGTTGGCCACCGCGGCCGGCACTACTCCCCTGGTCAAGGCCGAGGCCGAAAAAAAGATTCTGGAGCTTTTGGCCCTGAAGGAGAAAGAGCTCCAGCTGGAGAGCCTGCTCTTGGCTCAGGGCTTTACAGGCCCCCTGGTGGTTTTGAATGAGGAAGGAGCGACCATCTGCGTGGCCGGGCCGCCTCTTACGCCTGTTTTGGCCAGCCGCATCGGCGATTTGGCGGCCAGGATCACCCACCTCCCTGTGGAGCGGATCGTGATCGTGCAGCGGGCGGAGTAAGAATCCAGTATACATTTGGGGCAGAAGTTGACAGGGGAGAGAAGTGCCGGTATACTCGGGAATGGCCGGTACGGCAGGAGTCTTGCCTCTGGTGGGGAATATCCTTCTGAAATGGAGTGGAAAACATGGGCCGCGTGAAAGTGACAGACACCACCTTTCGGGACGCTCACCAATCCCTCTGGGCGACGCGCATGCGCACGGAGGATATGCTCCCCATTGCAGAGAAGATGGACGCTGTAGGGTTCCACTCCATGGAGGTGTGGGGTGGAGCCACCTTTGATGTCTGCCTGCGTTTTTTGGATGAGGACCCCTGGGAGCGGCTGCGCTCTTTGAAGCAGAGGATCAAGAAGACTCCCCTGCAGATGCTCCTGCGGGGCCAGAACCTGGTGGGCTACAAGCACTACCCCGATGACGTGGTCTACCGATTTGTGGAGCGGGCGGCGGCCAACGGCATAGACATCTTTCGCATCTTCGACGCGCTCAACGACGTGCGCAACCTGGAGGTGCCCATCCAGGCCGCCCGCCGGGCGGGGGCGCACGTTCAGGGCACGGTGGTCTATACGGTCAGCCCCATCCACACCACCGAGCACTACCTCGAAACGGCCCGGCAGCTGGTGCAGTTGGGGGTTGATTCCATCTGCTTGAAGGACATGGCTGGCCTGCTCACGCCTTATCGGGCTTATGAGCTGATTACCGAGTTCCGCCGGCATCTTTCCGTACCCATTCAGTTGCACAGCCACTACATCGGAGGGCTGGCCCCCATGACCTATCTGAAGGCGGTAGAAGCGGGGGTGGACGTCATCGACACCGCTTCCGCACCCTTGGCCTTCGGGGCTTCTCAGCCGCCGGTGGAGACCATCGTCAGCGCTCTGAAGGGGACGCCCTACGAAATCGACCTGGACCTGGACCTGCTCTTTGAGGTGGCCCGCTACTTTGAGGATTTGCGCCGGCGAAGGGGGTTTGAGCGAGGGGTTACGCGCATCACGGATATGCAGGTCTTTTCCCATCAGGTGCCGGGAGGCATGATCTCTAACCTGGTTAGTCAACTGGAACAGCAAAAGGCGCTCCACCGCCTGCCTGAGGTCTTGGCTGAGATCCCGCGGGTGAGGAAGGAACTGGGTTACCCTCCCCTGGTTACTCCCACCAGCCAGATTGTGGGAATACAGGCGGTATTGAATGTCCTGGTGGGGGAACGCTACAAGGTGGTTCCGGACGAGGTTAAAGCGTACGTCCGGGGGCTGTACGGCCGACCGCCTGGCACCATCGATCCCGAACTGCAAAAGCGCATTTTGGGAGGCGAAGCACCGATCACATCCCGACCGGCTGACCTGCTGCCGCCGCTTTTGGAGACGGCAGCCCGAGAGCTGGGCGCCCTGGCCAGGTCGGAAGAGGACGTGATCTCCTATGCCCTCTTTCCCCAGATCACCCGCCGCTTCCTGCAAAAGCTCCAGGAGGAGGGCGGCGGGAGGGAAAGGGAGCCCTCCCCCACTGAGCAAGCGAAGGAGGTCAGGGAGATGAATGTCAATGAGATCAAGGAACTGATCAAGATACTGGACGGGACAGACATCGCAGAGTTGAACGTGGAAACGGAAGGGGTCAAGGTCAACATCAAAAAGGCCGCCGCCCTCCTCTCCGCCCCTGCTGCGCACAGCCCGGTGTTGCCGGCGCGGGCGGAGGCGGGTGCGGAGGTCAGGGTGGCCGGTGAGAGCGAAAAGCCCGGGCCCGCCGCCCCTGCCGCGGGGCAGGAGGAAGAACTGGGGCCCAACCAGGTGAAGATAGTCGCCCCCATGGTGGGAACCTTTTACCGCGCGCCCAGCCCCGACGCGGATCCTTACGTCAAGGAGGGCGACCTGGTCAAAGTGGGTCAACCCCTCTGCATCATCGAGGCCATGAAGCTGATGAACGAGATCGAGTCGGAAGTAGAGGGCCGAGTGGTTCGCATCCTGGTGGAGAACGCGGAGCCCGTGGAGTATGGGCAGCCGCTCTTCATCATCGAACGCACGGCTTGAGCACCACGGCTGACCGGAGGGGCAAGGGGGATTAATCGTTGTTTAACAAGATCTTGATTGCCAACCGGGGCGAGATCGCTTTACGCATCATCAGGGCCTGTCGAGAGATGGGCATCGAGACGGTGGCCATCTACTCCGAAGCAGATCGCGATGCCCTGCACGTGCGTTATGCCGACGAGGCCTATTGCGTAGGCCCTCCCCCGACCGCTAAGAGCTACCTCAACATTCCCAACATCATTAGCGCGGCGGTGGTGGCAGGGGTGGATGCCATTCACCCCGGGTACGGTTTTTTGGCCGAAAATGCCTATTTTGCTGAGATCTGCGAGACCCATGGCCTTAAGTTCATCGGCCCACCGGCTTCGGCCATCGAAAAGATGGGAGATAAAGCGGTGGCCAAGCAGACCATGGCGGCCGCGGGGGTGCCGGTGGTGCCGGGGAGTGAAGGCGGCATCTCCTCGGAGAAGGAGGCCCTGGCCATTGCTTCCGAGATCGGCTATCCGGTGATCATCAAGGCTTCCGCGGGAGGCGGCGGCCGGGGGATGCGCATTGCCCATACTCCTCAGGATCTGGCCCAGGCGATCCGGGTGGCCAGGTCGGAGGCGGAGGCTACTTTCGGCAACGGCGAAGTGTACATAGAAAAGTTTCTGGAGGAGCCGCGGCACATTGAGATCCAGGTTTTAGTGGACGAACACGGCCATGGAATCTATCTGGGCGAGCGGGATTGTTCGATCCAGCGGCGGCACCAAAAGATCCTGGAGGAAGCCCCTTCTACCCTTCTGACCCCGCAGATGCGGAAGGCGATGGGAGAAAGTGCCCTGCGGGGGGTGCTCTCGGTGGGGTATACCAACGCCGGGACCGTCGAATTCCTGGTCGACAAGCAGGGGCGCTTCTACTTCATTGAGATGAACACCCGCATCCAGGTGGAGCATCCCGTGACGGAGCTGATCACGGGCCTGGACCTGGTCAAGGAACAGATCCGGATCGCCGCAGGAGAGAAGCTCTCCCTCACCCAGGACGAGGTTGTCCTCAGAGGGCATGCCATCGAGTGCCGGATCAACGCCGAGGATCCGGAGCGCGGTTTTCTTCCCTCGCCCGGCCGCATTGAGGCCTACCTCCCTCCGGGAGGCCCGGGCATCCGGGTCGATTCCGCGGTCTACGTGGGCTATGAGGTCTCCCCTTATTATGACTCTCTGATTGCCAAACTCTTGGCCTGGGGGAGGGACAGAGAAGAGGCTATCGCCCGCATGCGCAGGGCTCTGGATGAGTTTGTCATCGACGGCGTGCGCACCACTATTCCCTTCCACCGCCGCATCCTTGATAATGCCTTCTTCCGGCGCGGTGAGGTGTACACCAACTTCTTGCAGCGGCGGGTACTGGGCGAGGAGTAAAGCTGTATAATTTTATTTATTGAGAGGAAAGCCCAACCTGCGGGGAGGTGTATGCCAAGTGGCGGAAAGGGAGGACCATACCGATTACGGGTCGATTCGCATCGCCAACGAGGTGGTGGGCATTATCGCCGGTCTGGCGGCAACGGAGGTGGAGGGGATAGCGGGCATGAGTGGCGGCCTGGCCGGCGGCCTGGCCGAGATGTTGGGGCGCAAGAACCTGGCCAAGGGGGTCAAGGTGGAGGTCGGGGAAAAGGAGGCGGCCATCGACCTCTTTGTCATCGTGGATTACGGCGTCGTCATCCCGGAGGTGGCCTGGCGGGCCCAGGAGAACGTGAAGAGGGCCATTGAAGCCATGACCGGCCTCCGGGTGGTGGAGGTCAACGTGCACGTCCAGGGGGTTCATTTCCCTCAGGAGGAAAAGGAAGAGTCGCGGGTGAAGTGACGGAAAGGAGAAAGGGTATGCGGTGGGTTGATCGCGCCATCTCAGTATTAGTCGCCCTGGTGTTTCTCGGCGGGGGAGGAGCGCTTCTGGCTATGGCGCTGGGGTGGTGGAGGCCGGAATGGGACTGGCAGGATCTGCTGCGCCTGGCTGCGGGTGAGCGGCGCGGGCAGGTCCTTTTGGCCGGGGCGGCAGCCCTTCTGTTGGGGGTGTACTTCTTCGCTTTGGGCACGCGGCGCCGCTCGCAGGAACGCGCGCTGGTGAAGGAGACAAGCCTGGGGATGGTCCGCATCTCGTTGCGGGCGATAGAGGCCTTGGTCAAGCGCGCGGCGCGTCAGGTCCAAGGGATCAGGGAAGTGGAGACGGCCCTGAACTCCACCCCGGAAGGGTTGGAGGTCACCCTGACGGTGAACGTCCTCCCGGATACCCGCATCCCAGAGATGGCGGATCAGGTTCAGACCACGGTCAGCCGTTATATCTACGACACGGTAGGGGTGAACGTAGCCCGGGTCCTGGTGAACGTGCGCAACGTCGCCGGTGAAAGCAAGTCTCGTTTAGAGTAACCCGGGAGGTGGAAGAGGTGCAAAAGGAGTGGAACGAAGTCCTCGCCGCTTTGCTCCGCCACCGGGGCAAGATCGCCGGGACATTGGTGGGTCTTTTGCTGGGCTGGTTGACCATCCGCTACGGGATAGCCAGAGCGCTCTTCGTCACCCTTTGCCTGGTGGGCGGCTATTGGATCGGGAGCCATTTTGACGAGGGGGACCGGCCCAACTGGCGGTCCTTGTGGGGTCGCTTTGGGAGCCCGGAAGAGTGAGTAAAACGGGGGAAGGTTTGTGATTCGCCGCGCAGCGCGGGAACTGGCTTTAAAGATCCTTTTTCAAATTGACGTGGGCAAGATCCCTCTGGAAGAGGCCCTGGCGACCTCTTTGCCGGAAAAGGAGCACTCCAAAGTGAAGGCCTTCGCCACTCAACTGGTGGCGGGTACGGTGCAGGCCTTGGAGAAGATCGACCGGGTGATCGGCCAGTACGCCATTGACTGG